>NZ_JAEMSG010000164.1 GCF_016462945.1 Mycolicibacterium sp.
GGCGACCTTTCGCTCTGGCATCTCACACTCCCTGCACATTGGCCTCGCTACCGCCGACAATTTCTACCGTATCCGAACGGTCGAAAGTTCTCGGCCTTGCCAGGTATCTCATCGCTTCGTGAATGTAAGCGACCGGTGAGGCTGTTGCGGCCATCGCGGCGGGTGCGGGGTCAGGTGTGGGGTCAGTCAGACGCCGGTCTGCGGGGTTCGCGCCGGGGACTCGTTGGCCTCAGAGGTATCTAAAAAGTCTGGGCTGTCGCTTCGCCTTGCGCCGACTCTGTTGTTGGTTACTTGTTGTTCACTGGGTTGACCGAAGTTGGCTAATTCCCGGTTGCCGGTTGTATGAACAGTAGTTTTAGTTTGTCGTCAATCAACAAAATCAAACGGCTGCCGCCGCATCGTCACAAACGAGAGTCAGGCCTTGGAAAAATGGGCAGGAATTTACGATGCCCTGAGCGCTCTTCAGGCCGAGAAACTTGGTTATGACGGGCTATGGCTGAGTAGTTTGGGGCTTTCCGTCGGAAGACTGGGCATGCCCGATGCCGGCTTTCTTGAGCCGAAAGTGGTTGTGGCAGCAGTCCGTGAGATCGCGCGGGTCGCACATACCCCTCTGATTGTAGATATCGAAAACGGCTACGGTCTTGACGATGTCGGCCTGGCCGAGGTTGCTGCGGAAATGTTTGCCGCGGGCAGCGGCGCGTTATGCATCGAAGATACCGTTGGTGTTAAACGAAACAGCCTGTGGTCAGGATTCTGCCGCGATCTGCGAGACGTTGAGGAGATGTGTGAGCGGCTGAGCGGGCTGGTCACAATCGCTCACCGCCGGGGCGGATCAATCATCGCTCGAACAGAGGCCTTGGTCGAAGGGCGCTCGATCGATGAGACGTGTGCGCGGGTGCGCAGGTATGCCGCTGCGGGCTGCGACGGCGTTGTCGTGCACTTTCGTGACGATGTGGGCCAGGCTATGGCGACGGCCCGCCGGACGGCGGACTTAACCCGCCTGGTCGTTATCCCCACCGCCGCACCGACTGCGTCATTCTCCGAATTCGAACAAGCAGGTTTCCGCGTCTATGTGGCTGCGAATATCGCTTTGCGGGCAGCGGCGCTGGCGATGCAGAAGGCTCTCGGCAGTGTCCTGACCCAGCAGAGTCAGGCGCACGCGATTGAGTGTGGTGTCACACTGGCTGAGCTCGACACGCTCGTGAGAGCCGCAGAATTGGTCGAGGACTGGACGAGATGACAACAGAAGAGCTGAGCATCAACGGCATCGCAGTGGCCGTCGTTGGTCATCGGCCCTTCCCACTTGGGGGAGGAAGCGCGCAGCGCCACCGCGTGAGAATCTACGGAAATGGGCGATGCGGCAGTGCCTACGCCGACCGCCTATGTCAAAGGGGCTACCCCGTAACGGTTTACGATCTGGTTGACGGAGAGTTAGAACCCGTCACGGGACCCGCTGATGAGCCCGCTCTTCTCGCGATCCTGGCGGTGCCGCGCGGTACCGACGTGCCCGACATGTTGACCACCATCGATTCGTCACAGGTGCCCTGCGTAATTGACCTCACAACCCAAAGTCCTGCGCTGGCCATATCGAATGCTGGAATCTGGTCGGCGCGCGGCGGCCGGAGCTACCATGCGGGGGGTTCCAATGGCGGCGAACGCGCCATCCGCAGCGGCGAAAGCTATCTGTTGCTGGGCCCACCCACCGATCGCGAGGTATGGGCCGTAATGCGCGATGTTGCTTACCTCACCGAATTCCCCAATGTTGAGGACGCCGTCACACTCAAGCTTTGTCACAATGCATTCCTCGTGATCGAAAACCAGCTTGCCGACATGCTGGCCGCGGTATGTGAGCGACGTGGAATTGATTTGCAGCACCTGGAGAAGGTGATCGACGACGGACCGGCGGGACGCCAGTTCGGTGCGCTCACTGCCATTCGACACCTCAAGGGCGGATATGAGACAAGTTACATTGGCAAGTACGCAGCTAAAGATTGGCGCCACTTTGTCGAGATGCTGGACGCCGATGAACTTGCGGCCATGAATTATGTTCACGTCAACGTCATGGAAAGCATTCTTAGCAGTCGCGGGACAGGGCCGTGGATCTGACCCGATCCAGTCCAGTTCACCGCCACGGCATGAAAGTTCAGGTGGTGCCAGCTACTTATCAACTGTGGCGGAATCGCCTTCAGGATGGCTGGGTGAGGTTCGCGAGGTCGAGAAAGGACCTCGCATTTCTGGGCTCTCCTGTTCCCGGGTGTTCCGCGCTACCCTAGGCCGCGTGTGCGCCGAGGCGGTCGACAATAATGTTGAGGCAGGGGCATGACCGAGTCGGCTGAACCCACCGGATGGGAAATCGCCATTGCGGTGAATGCTGCCTTCAAAGGCCTGCTCGGAGCACTGGGTCAAAGCGGCCATGTATGCCAGTCCGCAATCGGGATCGAACGGATGATTGACACATCCGCCGGCTACTCTGCAGTCGTCGCCCAGATCAGCGCGGCAGTCTCAGGCAAGGTGGAGCCGGGAGACACTGTCGTTGTCGCCGATAAAGTGATGTCACTTGCCCAAGGGCGGATCGGCCCAGCGCAGATCCTGACCGAGCCGGATCCGAAGACCGTCGACGCACATACCCGCGAAGCTCTGGCCGAACGCTGGACCGAGATGTGTGGATTCCCCATTACGGCCACTCAGCTCCTGCTGGCTGACGAATACCAAGGCCCGGACGGATCACTGTCGGCCACCCTAGGGTGCGCCGATCACAACGGGACTGCCTTTGACCTCGCCCAGGCGATCGTCAGCGACTGCGGTGTCGCAGTCGACGTCGTCATCTCCGACACCGACACCGGATTAGACGTTCGCGCGCCGCTGATCGGCACTTTGACGATCTGTGCCACTCCGCTGGGCGCGACAGCGGGACTACAGCTGTACGAATGCATGCGATGCGCCTGTGCCGCGGAATTCGTACGTGGACACAGTAGGAATATTCCGATCGTCATCTGCCGTCCGGCGCGCCGCTGTAGCAAGCGGGCAGGGCTCGGTGAGTATCGCGGCTACCGGGGGATGCTCGACGGTTCGCGCGAGTCGCTAACCCATGCCTGAACCAACGACATCACGCGAAATCGTCAAAGCAGCGGTGGTGTCGTCCATCTCTCCGCTGTTGCTTGACTGGTTGCGTGCCCGCTGCGAGGTCACGTATCTTCCCGATGCGCATCAGGCGGATCTGCTGAAGCCCGCCGTGGCCCAGTCGAGCATCCTCGTAGTGCGCAGTAACGTCATCGTTTCGGCACCAGTGGCGCAGTCGATGGCAAACCTGCGGATCGTTCTGCGAGTTGGCTCAGGTACCGACAATCTGGATTTGATCGCTTTGGCGGAGCGCGGAGTCCAGGTGCTGAGGGTCGGCGGCGAGCCGTCGGCTCCTGCAGTTGCCGAACTTGCCCTCCAATCTGCCATTGCCTTACTGCGGTACGTGCCGGCGGCCAGCGCGGCTTTGACGGCCGGGAAATGGGACAAAAACGCCTACACCGGCCAAGAGATCTGCGGTAGCCGCGTCGGTATCTGGGGTGCTGGGCCGATCGGCCGTGCAGTAGGGGCGGTCTTCGGCCAGCTCGGTGCGGATGTGCGGTTCGCTGCCCACCAAAGTGTCAGCTCCGAGATCGCGGTGCTCCGCCCGGCCGACCTGTGCCGGACTGCTGCAGTGCATGTTTTCGCATTGCCGTTGCGTGCTGATACCGAACACTTCGTGGGCAACGAGTGGCTGTGCCGGCTCGGACGCCGTGCACCCCATCTAGTCAATGTCGGTCGGTGGGAGCTTTTTGACATGCCAGCCGTCGTGTCCGCCCTGGAACGCGGACAACTTAGTGGTGCCGCGATTGATCCTGTGGAGACCAGGCACATGGCTGCGATGTCGAACCTGCTCAGTGCCTCACGCGAGAGTGGGCAGTGCCTCAATCTTCAACTGACCCCCCACCTGGGTGCGATGACAACTTCAACTCAAGACCGCGCCGCGCGGGCCGCCATCACCGCATTGGATATGCACTGGCCTGTCGTCTTCGCACAGGTAAGGGCCAACTAGCGCCGGGATCAGCGATTTGGACACCTATCTCAGCGAGGCTCACACCGATTTGTGGGAACGCCCCGAGATTTAGCGAGTTCGGCGGGCTGGTAGTCCCGAGTGTAGTTCGGATATTTCTGCTCACCCCCCGGCCAAATAACCTGAGCCGCAGTGAATTCGATGCCTTGCCTGACCGAGACCGGTCCGGGTCGATGAACGACTTGAACGGCTCGATTACTCGTCGGTCGCTCAGTCGACGGTCGGCGTTCATATCCCGATTACCGGTGGTACGAGCAGCGGCGCTACTTTTCATTAGCGCGAAACCCGATTGGGGACAACATGACTTCAGCAGCAGTGCAACCGCTGAAAATGAAGCGCAATCTGCGCGAACCTTGGTCGCACTCGTCGTTCTGGTTGTTTTCTTTCGGCCAGACGTTGTCCACGGCTGGGGTTCAAAT
>NZ_JAEMSG010000068.1:0-2336 GCF_016462945.1 Mycolicibacterium sp.
CAGAGGCAGACGCCCAAGCCGAACTTCGTCACTGGCTGGTCGACTACCTCGTCACAAATCTCCGATGCAATCCAGAGGAAATCGATCTCGACGCTCCATTCAACGAATTGGGTGTCGGATCACGTGATGCCGTCGTCCTGTCCGGTGAACTGTCCGAGCACCTCGGTCAGCCGGTCTCCCCGGTCGACTTCTGGCAGAACCCCACGATTAATGCGCTTGCCGCTGCGCTGCTGGCCGGAGATTCGGAGGCGGTCGGCGCCGTGCCCGGTGTCACCGCCGGCATAACGAACGAGCCGATCGCGATCATCGGACTGGGCTGCCGGCTGCCGGGAGATATTCACGGCCCGGACGCACTGTGGGATTTTCTGGCCACTGGTCGCTCGGCAGTCGGCACAGTGCCCGATGGACGCTGGCAGGCGTTCGACGACGGTACGCCGAAAACGGCAGCGGCGTTAGCGCACACGACCCAGTGGGGTTCATTCCTCGACGACATCGACGCCTTCGACGCCGAATACTTCAGCATCACGCCGCGGGAAGCCGACCGGATCGATCCGCAACAACGGCTGTTACTCGAGGTCGCCGTGGAGGCGTTCGAGCACGCCGGCATCCCGGCTGAAACGCTGCAGCGTTCCCAAACCGGTGTATTCGTCGGTTCTTGTGTGAGTGAATACGGCTACCTCGCCTCGCGTGACTTGAGCAAAATCGACGCCTGGACCGGAACGGGTGGTGCCCTCAGCATCATCGCCAACCGGCTGTCCTACTTCCTCGACCTGCGTGGTCCGTCGCTCACCGTGGACACCGCGTGCTCGTCGTCACTGGTCGCGGTGCACCTGGCATGTCAAAGCCTGCGTACAGGGCAATCGGAACTTGCGATTGCCGCCGGGGTGAACCTGATCCTTTCGCCAGTCGTGACGCGCAGCTTCGATGCGGCCGAAGCGATGTCGCCCACCGGCGCCTGTCACGCTTTCGACGCGGCCGCCGATGGATTCGTCCGCGGCGAAGGCTGCGGGGTCGCCGTGCTCAAACGACTCTCCGACGCGATTCGCGACGGCGACCAGGTCCTCGCGGTCGTACGTGGCTCAGCGGTTAATCAGGACGGTCGATCCAACGGTCTGATGGCGCCGAACCCCGCCGCCCAGGCTGCAGTGTTGCGCGCCGCATGCGCCGATGCCGACGTACAGCCGTTAGAGGTCGACTATGTCGAGGCGCACGGCACCGGCACGCTACTCGGCGACCCGATCGAAGCCCGTGCCCTCGGGGCGGTCTACGGGCGGGGCCGGCAGCCGGATGCGCCACTGCTGGCCGGCGCGGTCAAGACCAATCTCGGCCACCTGGAGGCAGCCGCGGGCATCGTCGGCCTGATCAAGGCAACCCTGGCGGTACAGCGCGGCACGATCCCGGCGAATCTGCACTTCGATACGCCGAATTCCCACATTCCTTTTGACCAGCTGCGCTTGAAAGTTGTTGCCGAAGAAACAGATTGGCCGGAAACCGGCCGTCCGCGTCTTGCGGGTGTGTCATCGTTCGGCTTCGGTGGCACGAACGCCCACATCGTGCTTGAGCAGGCACCCGAGATGAGCGAGCCGGAGCCGGCGACGATCTCGCCGGTAAGCACCTTGGTAGTCAGCGGAAAGAGCGCAGAGCGCATGGCCGAGATGGCCAACACCCTGGCTGATTGGATGACCGCTGCGGGCGCGCAGGTGCCACTGGCCGATATCGCGCACACACTTAATCACCATCGGACTCATCACCCGATTTTCGGCACCGTATGCGCAACCGAACGTGATGAGGCAGTGGCTGGCCTCCGTGCGCTGGCTGCAGGGCAGCCCGCAACCGGTGTTGTCGGCCCGCATCCGGGAGAGTGCGGTTCGGGCACGGTTTTCGTGTATTCCGGCCAGGGTTCGCAGTGGGCGGGAATGGGACGGCAGTTACTGGCTGACGAACCGGTATTCGCGGCAGCCGTCGCGGAGCTGGAGCCCGACTTCGTTGCGCAGCTGGGGTTTTCGCTCCGTGATGTTTTGGCCAACGGAGAGCCGGTAGAAGGCTCGGTACGGGTCCAGTCGGTGTTGGTCGGTATCCAGTTGGCGCTGACGGCGCTGTGGCGCTCCCATGGTGTTGAACCTGATGCGGTTGTCGGCCATTCGATGGGCGAGGTCTCTGCTGCAGTGGTTGCCGGCGCGCTGAGCCCGGCTGAGGGATTGCGGGTGATCGCCAGCCGATCGCGGTTGATGTCTCAACTCACCGAAAAGGGCGCGGTAGCGCTGCTCGAACTTGATTCTGCGGCCACCGAGGCACTGATCGCTGATCACCTTGGAGTGACGGTGACGGTCTATTCG
>NZ_JAEMSG010000068.1:2346-16218 GCF_016462945.1 Mycolicibacterium sp.
CTATTCGTCCCCGCGCCAGACCGTCGTTGCGGGTCCGACCGAGTCGGTCGAGGCCGTCATTGCCGCAGCCCGCGAGCAAAACGTGTTCGCCCGGAGGGTGAATATGGAGGTGGCGTCCCATACCGCGATGATGGACCCGATCCTGGACGAACTACGAACCGCGTTGGCTTCTATGGCGCCCCAGGTGCCGCGGATCCCGGTCTTCAGCACCGTCGATCAGGCTGACCCTGCGGCGTTGTTCACCGCCGACCACTGGGTGGCCAACGTCCGCAACCCGGTCCGGTTCAGCCAGGCGATCGCGGCCGCCGGTGTGAACCACTGCACCTTCATCGAGATCAGCCCGCACCCCGTTCTCACCAGGGCGACTTCGGACACGCTCGATGACCCGGATGTCGGCAATGCGCATCACCACAGTCTCGGCACACTGCAGCGTGAGGCCCACGACACGGTCGCATTTCACACCAGCCTCAACGCGACGCATACGGCGCGGGCACCGCTCGGTGCACACCCACCGGAGCCGCACCCCGTCATCCCGACTACTCCGTGGCGTCACACTCGGCACTGGATCGACATGGCACCGGCGTTGTCCAGTGCCGGATTCAGTGGATCCGGCCGGAACGGAAAACGTCTGCTGCGACCGGAGGACAGCCCCGTCCCAGCAGGCTGGCTGTACGAGCCGACGTGGGCGTTCCGCCCGTTGCCGGCAGCCGATGCCGCTATTGCCGGGCCCTGGCTCGTCATCGGTGATGCGGACCTAGGCACCGAGATTGGTCGGGGTTTGGCGCACTGCGGCGAGAGGGCCGTGCTGCGCGCCGCGCTCGCCGAGGTCGACAACGTGGTGTTTGCGCCGCCCTCCACCGGTACCCTGCTCGACATCGAATCGGCCAACGACCTTTTCAACGAGGCCAGAGCCCTTGTCGAAGAACTCATGTCGATGTCTTCGCCGCCGAAACTGTTCATCATCACGCGCAACGCCCAGCCTGTTATCGAAGGCGACCGGGCCAATGCGACCCACGCTGTCCTCTGGGGGCTGGGCCGCACGCTCGCGCTGGAGCACCCCGAAATCTGGGCGGGCTTGATCGATGTCGATGAGTCGATGCCTGCGGCGTTAACTGCTCGATGTGTCTTCGCCGAGGCTCAGGCCGGCGACGGTGAGGATCAAGTGGTGTATCGGGCAGGCGCCCGCCATGTGCCGCGTTTGGAACATGTCGCTCCGTGGTCGGCACCGACGGAGGTGATCGGCCCCGACACCAGTCATCTGGTCATCGGAGCCACCGGCCATATCGGTCCGCACTTGATCCAACAACTGGCTGACATGGGTGCGGGAACGATCGTGGCCGTGTCGCGAAACCCAGGTGGGCGGCTCAACGAACTCGCCCAGCGACTCTCGTCGGCGGGGACGACCCTCATCGAGGTCGCCGCTGACGCCACAGACGAAGTTGCTATGTCGACGCTCTTTGAACGGTTCGGTTCCGATCTCCCGGCCCTTGAGGGCATCTACCTGGCGGCCTTCGCCGGCGGACCCGTGGCGTTGTCCGGCATGACCGACGAGGACGTCGCCACGATGTTCCGTCCGAAGTTGGATGCCCTCGGTGTAATGCACGCGCTGTCGCTAAAGAGGGATATCCGGCATTTCGTGTTGTTCTCGTCGATCTCCGGTCTGCTCGGATCCCGATGGCTCGCCCATTACACGGCGACCAGCACCTTCCTCGATACCTTCGCCTATGCGCGCCGAAACCTCGGGCTCCCCGCCACCACCGTGAACTGGGGGCTGTGGAAGTCGCTGGCCGATCAGCAATCGGACACCAGCCAGGTGACCTCGGATTCAGGACTCGTGCCGATGTCCGATGAGGTGGCCATTCGCGCGCTGCCGATGTTGATCAGTCCGGATGCGCCGGTGCGGTCCACTGTGGTGGATGCAAATTGGCCGTTGCTGGCCGCGGCATATCGCACCCGAGGTGCGCTGCGCCTGGTTGACGACGTATTGGCCGAAATCGATGCATCGAATGCGGACCTGCCGGAGAGCGAGTTCGCGAAAGCGCTCCGCGAATGCGTACCGGAACGACGTCACGAGTTACTCGGCGACCACATCGAGACATTAGCCTCGGAGGTGATGGGTCTGGCGCCCGCGGGGAAGCTGGATCCGGAGGTCGGTTTCTTCCAGCTCGGTATGGATTCGCTGATGAGCGTCACGCTTCAGCGTGGCCTCAGCGCGAGCCTCGGCATTACGCTGCCCGCGACGATCATCTATGAGTACCCGACCATCTCCGCTCTCACCGACGCACTGTGCGAGCGGATGGGTTACCCGCCAGCGGATGATTCGCCGGCCGCCGGCCGACCCGGCCTCGGGGCGCGTGCCCAGCAACGCGCCCGAGCCCGCCAGGGAGCCCAGGCGGGTAGACGGAAAGGACGTGTGGTGTGACCACGGAGAACGCCAACGCAGGCGCGGCGAATGAGTTGCCGCCCAACGCGATTGCGGTCATCGGAATGGCTGGCCGCTTTCCCGGAGCGGACTCGCTGACCCAGTTCTGGGACAACCTACGTCGCGGTGAGGAATCGGTCACCACACTGTCCGAGGAGGTACTCACCGCCGCCGGGGTCAGTGCTAAGACGCTTGCCGATCCCGCCTACGTCCGCCGTGCGGCCATGCTCAACGGGATTGACGAGTTCGACGCCGAATACTTCGGGATCACCCCGTACACCGCGCAAATGATGGATCCGCAGCAGCGGTTGTTCCTGCAGACCTCCTGGCACGCACTGGAGGACTCCGGATACGACCCTGCCACCTATGACGGGACGATCGGCGTTTTCGCCAGCAGCACCTCCAGCGGCTACCTGATGGACAACCTGATGTCACACCGCGACACCAGGAAGCTGGTCGGTGAGGGAATCACCGTCGAGATGTTCAACCTGGTGCTGCTCAACGACAAGGACCACCTGGCAACTCGGGTGTCGCACGAACTGAACCTGCGCGGGCCGAGTGTGTCGGTGCAGACCGCCTGTTCGTCGTCGCTGGTCGCGGTGCACCTCGCATGCCAGAGCCTGCTGGCCGGCGAATGTGATTTGGCGCTGACCGGTGCCTCGGCGATCCGGGTTCCGCATCACGTCGGGTACACCTTCGAACCGGGTGCGATGGTGTCTCCCTCGGGTCACTGCCGACCATTCGACGTTCGGTCCGATGGCACCATCTTCGGCAGCGGCGTTGCCGCGTTGATCCTCAAACCGTTACAGGCCGCACTTGAGGACGGTGACCGGGTCCACGCAGTCATCCGCGGCTCAGCGATCAACAACGACGGCTCGATGAAGATGACCTATGCCGCCCCCGCCGTCGCAGGTCAGGCCGAAGTCATCGCCGAAGCGCAGGCTGTCGCCGATGTCGACTCCTCGACCATCGGGTTTGTGGAGACCCACGGGACCGGCACCCCGCTGGGCGACCCGATCGAAATCGAGGCGCTGCGACAGGCTTTCGACCTCTCCGCAGTCACACGGTCGAGCCCGTGCGTTCTGGGTTCGGTGAAGTCGAACATCGGCCACCTCGATGCGGCATCCGGAGTCACCGGCCTGGTCAAGGCCATCCTGTGCCTGAAAAACAAGGCCATTCCGCCGACTGTGCACTACACCGCACCCAATCCCGAACTGCACCTTGAGGACACGCCGTTCGTGGTGGCGAGCGCCTTTGCGCCGTGGGAATCTGACACTCCCCGCCGGGCCGGGGTCAGCTCCTTCGGTGTGGGCGGCACCAATGCGCACGTCGTTCTCGAGGAGGCGCCGGAGCCTGCCTCAGTCGCCGCCGGCCCGGACGGTCCGCAGGTTCTGCTGTTGTCGGCCCGCACCCCCGGGACACTCGACGATGCCAGGTCCGCACTGGCCGCCGAACTCGCCCGCGACGAAAACCTGTCACTGTCCGATATCGCGTTCACCCTGGCCAGCCGGCGGCAGCACGATGTCAGGATGGCGGCCGTGGTGGCCGACCGCGCCGATGCATGTGTCGTGCTGGCCGCCGCCGAGCATGAGAACGTCTCGATCGGTCACTACCCGGTGGGTGTAACACCCGGTGCGGCGCAGGTGGCGTTCCTGTTTCCCGGTCAGGGCTCTCAGCATGTCGGCATGGCACGCGGCCTGTACGACACCGAGGCCGTGTTCCGGGAGAACTTCGACCGCTGCGCCGCCGGCTTCGCCGAAGAATTGGGCATCGACCTCAAATCCGAGGTGTTCGACGGGGACGGCCTGGAGCCCACCAACCTCGCCCAGCCGGCACTGTTCGCGGTGGAATACGCGCTGGCGCAGTTGGCCATGTCCTTCGGCGTAGCTCCGACGGCGCTTGCCGGACACAGCATCGGCGAACTGGTGGCCGCCACCCTGGCGGGGGTCTTCGACCTGGACACGGCGATCAGCGTCGTCTCGATGCGGGCACGCCTGATGCATGAGGCACCTCCCGGCGCCATGGTGGCCGTGGCGGCAAGTCCCGACGATATCGCCGCCCAGATGACCGCCGACGTCGACCTCGCCGCCATCAACGAATTCGGAAGTTGCGTGGTTGCCGGTCCCGTGGAGGCCATCCGCGACTTCACCAATCGCCTTGCCGCCGAGGCCATCGTGGCCCGGCGGGTTCGCACCTCGCACGGGTTCCACTCCCAGGCGATGGATACGGTCCTGGGACCCTTCGCCGAATTCCTCTCCGGTCTTACTCTGCACGCGCCGCGAATCCCGATGCTCTCCAACGTGACCGGTACCTGGATGACCGACGCGGAGGCCACCGATCCGAATCGCTGGGCCCAGCACATCCGATCCACCGTCCGGTTCGCCGACAATGTTTCGGCATTACTCGATGATTCCGATCGGGTGCTTGTCGAGGTTGGACCCGGCGGAAGTCTCACCGGTTCGGCCGTGCGTCTGCCCGGATGGACCCAGACCCACCGCGCGGTCCGCCTGATGCGCCACCCCGTACAGACCCGCGACGATCGGGACGCCTTCCTGCTCGCGCTGGGGCAACTGTGGGCCGCCGGCGTCGAGGTGGACTGGACGAGGTTGTACGGCGAGCACCCGCAGCGCGTCACGTTGCCCGGCTATGCCTTTGCGCGCCAACGGCATTGGATCGAACCGGATACCGCCGCCGTGCGGACGACCGGTGCGGGCGGCCAGGGCGGCGCATCAGCCACCGAGGCCTCGTCGGCCAACGGTCAGGGTGGTGCACCGGTGGACGCCCGTGCACAGATGCAGGCGACTCTGCAGCGGATCTGGTCGCAGTGCCTTGGGGTGGAATCGGTTGCGCCGGGAGACAATTTCTTCGAGATCGGCGGTGACTCGCTGGTTGCGATCGGCGTCGCGATGACCGCGTCGCACGAAGGCGTCGAACTCACCCCCCAGGACCTCTACGACAATTCCAGTCTCAGTGCACTGGCCGACACCCTGGTCGCACGCCACGCCGCCGGCGGACTGGCCAGTCAGGACATCGGAGATCTGGATCCGCAGGTCCCGCCGAACATCCTGCGCTTCCTCGACAACGGACTTGCCGAGCCTGGTCGCTGGCGGGTGCCCCTGGTGCTGCGCCTGGATTCCCGGGTAAGTGCGGCCGATGTCACGGCGGTTCTGACCGCGGTGGTCAATCACCATGACGCACTGCGCATGCGGGTGGCCGACAACGCTGGAATCTGGGAGCAGCAGATCAGTGATCCCGACGATTTCGCCGACCTGACCGAGCGGGCACTGCCCGCCGCGGCCGGGCCGGGTAGCAGTGCGGAGCGGGACGCGCTGCTGGGGATTGTCGAGGACATCATCGCGGCCCAGGATCTGAGCAGCGGGCCGCTGACGGCCGCCTATGTCGTCGACGCGCAGGCAGAGCCACGGTTCCTGGTGCTGACTCTGCATGCGATGGTCGACGACCCCACCTCGCGGGAGGTCTTGGTGACCGACCTGCTCACGGCGTTCGGGCAGCAGTTAGCCGGTAGCGACATCGCCCTGGAACCAGCGACCACGAGTTGGCGGCAGTGGTCGCAGCGCTATGCGGCGCTGGCCTCCCATCCCGCGGTGCTGGAGCGGCGAAACTATTGGATCGATACGGCGAGGATGGCGTCGTTGCGGTTGGCCGGGGCAGGGGAAGCCGGCTCGCCGGGGTCCGGCGATCTGATCAGAGTGCCGACGGCGCTGACCCCCGATCAGACGTCGCAGATCGACAACGCCCGGCGGCTGCTGCAGGCCTCGACCGAGGAGATCCTGCTGGCTGCGCTGGCGCGCCGACTGGCGGTCACCCTCGGCGACGGTGTCGCTGCGGTTGACCTTGCCGGCGCAGGACGGTCGGTGCTACGTCCGGAGGTGGACTTCCGCCGGACAGTCGGTGGGTTCTCCACGATTTACCCGATCGCATTGCCGGTGATGGACGCGGCGAGTGCCAGCTCGACCCAGCTTCTCGCCGAGGTCAGCCAGATCGTGAAATCCGTTCCCCACCAAGGGATTGGATATGGGCTGCTGCGTTATCTGCACGCCCCGACCGCCGCGGTGCTGGCGGCCGCAGGCGACGCGGATATCTACCTGTGCTACCTCGGCATGGTCCCGGAGTGGCAGCAGGGCGACGGGCCCGTGCAGTTCGACAGCGATTCCGAACTGACGGTTCGCCAGACCCTGCCCGGCCTTGGCCATCCGCTGGAACTGCGGGCCTATCGGCACGGCGGCGTGCTGCACGTGGACTGGTGGTACGACAGCCGGTCAGTGCCTGCCGAAACCGTCGCGGACCTCGCGGAGCACTTCCCGGCCACCCTGATGACGCTGATCGACGAAGCGATTGCGGGTGGTGGGGACAGCGACGACAGCGACGACGAGGACGAGGCGTTCGCCCTGATTGACCTGTCGGCAGCCGTTTTCGACGATGGCAAATAGGTAGTCAAAGCCATGGCAGAGGCTGGCAGGGGCGTTGATGTCGAGGGCATCGGCAAATCGTTCGGGTCAGTGGATGCGTTGCGGAACATCTCCTTCGATGTCGGCCACGGCGAAGTCGTCGCACTGCTCGGCCCCAACGGCGCCGGTAAGACGACAACCGTGGAGATCCTGTCGACGTTGACCAAACCGGACCGGGGCCGCGCCCGCGTGGCCGGCCATGACGTCGTCACCGACCCGGCGATGGTGCGTCGCTCGATCATGCTGACCGGTCAGCATGTGGCACTCGACGAGATGCTGACCGGGTACGAGAACCTGGTGATGTTCGGTCGGTTACAGGGACTCGGCAAGCCCGACGCCCGCGCCCGCGCCCGCGATCTGCTGCGGGAGTTCGATCTCGAACATGCCGCCGGACGGCGGGTCGGCACCTACTCGGGCGGTATGCGCCGTCGTGTGGACATTGCCTGCGGGTTGGTGGTTCGCCCCGAGGTGGTGTTCCTGGACGAGCCGACCACCGGGCTGGATCCGCGCAGCCGGCAAGCGATCTGGGAGTTGGTCACCACCTTCAAGGCCGCCGGGATCGCCACGCTGTTAACCACCCAGTACCTTGAGGAGGCCGACGCGCTCAGCGACCGGATCATCGTGATCGACCACGGCACCATCGTCGCCCAGGGAACCGCCGACGAACTCAAGGAACGCACCGGCGGCACCTTCTGCGAGATCGTGCCGCGCGATCCCGCTGACGTCCACGCCGTGGCCGATGCGTTGGGACCGCTGCTCCCGGAGTTCAGCCGGGCCGCTCTGACTCCGGAGTCGGACCGCGTGAGTCTGCCCGCCCCCGAGGGGCCGCGCACGTTGAGTGCCGCGCTGGCGCGGTTGAGCGCGGCGAACATCGAGCTGGCCGATATCGCGTTGCGCCGACCCTCTCTCGACGACGTGTTCCTGTCGCTGACCGGATCTCCGGTCGGTGACCGCGACGGAGAACATACATCCGGTGAGGTCCTGTCGTGACGGCACTGACGACGCTGCGACCGGTCCCGTCGAGCCTGCAGCAGTGGTGGGTGCTGACTTCCCGGCTGGTTACGCCTTCCCTGCGCAACGGCGAGGTGGCGGTGGGCGTGGTCGTGTCGGTGGCTGCGACGGCGAGCCTTTACATCCCGTTGAATCGGCTGCTGGACGGCCCTGACCTGAAGATGAGCAGCTACGCGCAGTACCTGTTGCCGCTGATCGTGTTGCAGGCCATCGCCTTTGCGTCGATCTCGACCGCTTTCCGGGCCGCGACCGATTCCGTTCAGGGGATCAACCGCCGCTTTCAGTCATTGCCGATTGCGTCGCTCACGCCGTTGACGGCCCGAATCACCGCCAGCGTCTACCGCTGTGTGATCGGTCTCGTGGTGGCACTGGCGTCCGGATACGTCATCGGCTTCCGGTTTCACCGTGGCCCGGTGTTCGCGCTGGGCTTCTTTCTGCTGACCTTGCTCACCGGCCTGGCGCTGGCACTGCTGGGCGACACCCTCGGCACGAAGTCACGCGACCCTGCGGCGACCGCTCAGTGGCTGCTGTTGCCGCAGCTCATCTTCGGGTTCCTGTCGGTGGGAATCCAGCCCCTGCAACGGTTTCCGGAGTGGATCCAGCCTGTCGTCGACAATCAGCCCATCTCCCGGCTGGTGTACGCGCTGCAGGCGCTGGCCGGCGACTCGGGTGACGGCGTCCCGCCGGTCACCTGGTCGGTGATCGGGCCCGCGCTGGGCTGGGTGTTCGGCATCATGGCAGTGACATTGCCGTGGGCGGTCGTGGTGTATCGGCGGAGAACCTGATGACGGTTCTGGATGCTGCGGCCGTCGGGACGACCTCGGCCGGTCAGGGCAGTCTGCTGGCGCAGACCGGGGTGCTCACCCGGCGGCTGTTGGTCAGGTCGGCCCGCACCCCCATGACCCTGGTCCACGCGGTGTTGTTACCGGTGGCCTTCCTGCTCACCCTCAAGGTCGTCTTCGGCGACTCGATCACGGCGATCACCGGCGAGAACGCGCTGTACCGAAGCGTGCCACTGGTGGCACTGTTGGCGACGATGTCGGGCTCGACGACCGGGATGGTCGGAATCAATGCCGAGCGGCTCGACGGGTTCCTGGCCAGGATGTGGTCACTGCCCATCCATCGCGCCGCGGGACTGCTGGCCCGTCTGGGTGCGGAGACCGTACGGCTGCTCTTCACGACGCTGATCATCCTGGCGACCGGCTTCATCCTCGGATTCCGGTTCCACGCCGGGGTGGCGGCTGCACTGTTGTGGGTGGCCATCCCGGTGATGTTCGGCATCGCGTTCGCGGCGGTTGCCACCACGGTCGCGCTGTACTGGCCCAAGACCGTGATGGTGGAGGCGATGCAGCCGGTGATCATCCTGGGTTCCACGTTCTGTACCGGCTTCGTGCCGGTGGACCGGTACCCGGACTGGGTCCAGCCGGTGGTCCGGTACCAGCCGATGTCCCCGGCCGTGGATGCGATGCGCGGACTGTCGGTGGGTGGACCGGTGCTGTCGCCGATGATCAGCACACTGATCTGGTGTGCGGCGATCTTCGCGGTCTGTCTGCTGCCGCTGACAGTGGGTTACCGCCGGGCCAGTACGAGCCGATAGCCGTCGTGCAGTGACCATTCGTCGAAGGGAAGGTTAACCACAGTGTTTGGCTCAACGCCGATCCGCTATCTGTCGCCCAGTGAGGAGTTCTACGCGAAATCCGGGAGCTTCGTCAGTCTCACCGTCACTCTTCGCGGTCCGGTGGACGTGGGCGCGATGGCGGATGCTTTCGAGACGCTGTTGCGAGTACACCCCGTCCATGCCGGTCACCTCGAGCGGAGCGCCGACGGCAGGCACCAGGTTGTGGTCGACGAATACGAGCATGAAGGAATGTGGCTCGAGAAGATCGACGGCACGTCCACCGGGCGGCTGCCGACGCAGTCCGAGGCACTGGTCAACCTGCGACTCAGAACAGGCGGGGAGCGGTCCGAACTCACCCTTTTCGCAAACCATGCGCTGTCCGACGCTCACCACGCGTTTGCACTGCTGGATAAGGTTTTTGGCTGGTATACCGACATCGTCGCCGGCACCGGCGTCGGGCCGGTCAAGACTGAGCCCGTTCCGGAGTCGTTGGAGGCAGTACTTGCCGAGCGTGGCATCGTCAAACTTCAGCGGTTCGGCCTGGAGCGCTTCCTGCCGGCGATGTTCGCCTACGAGCTGCCTCCCTCCAGGCGGAACGCCGGACGGGTTGGCGCCCAGTCGGTTCTGGTGCCGTCGGCCTGCTGTCGACTCTCCCAACAGGAGACCCAAGCCCTGGCCGGCATCTGTGCCGATCGTCGGGTCAGTCTCAACTCCCTGACCGCCGCTTCGATCCTGCTGGCCGAGTGGAAGATTCGCCAGACCCCACACCTTCCGATCCCCTACATCTACCCGGTCGATCTGCGCTTCCGCCTAACCCCGCCGGTCGGTGCTACCGAGGCCACCAACCCGGTGGGGGTAGCGATGTACCTGGCCGAGATCCATTCGGGCACCGACATCTTGGACTTGGCCCGCGACATCGTCGAGGCGTTCCGCGCTGATCTGGCACAAGGCGTGATCCAACAGTCGTTTCTGCACTTCGGCCTGGAATACCATGGAAACCCGCCCGGACTGCCCGACGTCGTCATGGCCACGGACGGCGGGAAACTGCCCCCCCTGCGAACTCCGCCCGATCTGGCGGTCGAGCAGTACGAGCTCGATTTGCTGTTCGCGTCGACATCGGCGGGAGTCGACATGTATTCGGTCGGTACGTTTGGTGGTCGTCTGATGGTCACCTATCACAGCCACGGACCCGAACCCGAACGGTATGTCGCCGAGATCCACAAGATCCTGGCCGGCGTGCCGTCCCGGTACGAGCAGGTGACCGACTAGCGGAATTCCACTACACCGCGGCGGAAGCTGTTCCAGCGTCATCGATCGCAGTAAGTAGTTCCCCCAGGCCCGCCGCCAGACCGTCGGCCAGCTCCGACAGTGCGGGTATGACACCCGGCGTGGAGATCAGCCCGATGTGCAGTACGCCGTTCACCGACCACAACGTGAAGTTGATGCCCGCACCGAGCAGCAACGGCCCGAACGGGTACATCGCCGAGACCCTGGCGCCCAGGAAGTAGTGGGCCGGATCCGGGCCCGGCACGTTGGACAGGATGACGTTGTACATCGGGCGGAACTGGGTCAGCCGGGCGTAAACCCGTTTGGCGATGCCGAGCAGCACCCCGCCGACGACCTCGCCGAAGTCCTGGAGCAGCGTCGGGCTGATCGCTGAAACCTGTTCCTTGGCGTATGCGTTCGCCGTCGCAACGGCTCTGAGCCGGGCCACCGGATCTGCGATCTGGGTCTGCAACGCGACGAGCATGCCGGAGACCTGATTGCGCGCGGTGCGATCGGACAGCCCATGCACCGATACCGGCTCCAGAGCCACCAGGGAGGACGTGGGCAACTCGCCGCGGTCGAGTAGGAACTGGCGCATCACCCCGCCCACCAGGATCATCACCACGTCGTTCACCTTGACCCCGTAATGGTCCTTGACCTTTTTGACCTCATTCAGATCGAGTCGGGCGAACGCGACACAGCGCTGGGCGTTGAACTTGGCGTTCAGTACCGTGCGGGGGGCCGTGAACGGGGCTGCCATGGCGCGGCCGGCGGATGCCCGTCGGACAGCGTCGACGACGGCGCGCGCGGCCGCGGGCAGTACCCGGGCCACCAGGTATACCGGCCGGTTCGCGAAGCGGGCCAGACCGTCGAGTGCTTCCCGCAGTGGGCCGATCGACGCCGGCGCCTCGACCGTGGCCGACGGCGGCGGTACCGGTTCGGAACTACACAGCCGCGACACCAGGTTTGCATAGGTCACACCGTCCGCCGCGGCGTGGTGCACCTTGAGCAGTACGGTCAGCCGCTCGGTCCCGAGCGACTCATCAATTCCTTCGATGACCCACATCTCCCACAGTGGCCGGCCGCGATCCAACGGCAACCCGGCTAGCCGGCCGCAGACCTCGGTCAGCTCCGTCCGGGTGCCGGGAGCGGGCACGGTGATCCGGTGCAGATGCCGGTCGATATCGAACTCGTCGTCCCGCACCCACACCGGATGGCCGATGGTCAGCGGGCGGGCCGAGAGCTTCTCCCGGAACTCCGGGACCGCCCGGATCCGCTCCGCGAGCGCGTCTCGCAGACGGTCAAATCGGTAGCCGCCGGGAATCGTCGTCGTATCCAACTCCAATACCGAAAACACTTGCATTGGCTGCGTTGCGGTTTCGAGGGAGAGGAAGCTGGCGTCGAATCCGCTGACTCGCTGCGGATGCTGCACATCTGCAATGATACGCGGCTCGCGACGGGCCTCTACGATATCGCTCGTGGATGAAACTCGGCGAATGGCGACCCTGATTACCGGTGCTTCGACCGGCATCGGCGCCGAGTTCGCCAGGCAATTCGCCGCGCGGGGCCACGACCTCATCGTGGTCGCGCGCAGTGCCGACAAGCTCGACCAGCTCGCCGCGCAGCTGCGGGAAGCGCACGGCGTGGAGGTCGCCGTCGTCCGTATGGACCTCTCGGTACCCACCGCTGCCGGTGACCTGTGGCAGCAGACGAACAGTCTGGGCCTGGAGGTCGACGTGTTGGTCAACAATGCCGGCTTCGGAACACACAACGACGTCGCCGACGCCGACCCGCAACGCCTTGAGGAAGAGGTCCGGCTCAATTGCCTGACGCTAGTCGGCACGACCGCGCGCTACCTGCCGCAGATGCGGGCCAGGGGGGCGGGGGCAGTCATCAACATCGCCTCCACCGCGGCATTCCAGCCGTTGCCGAAAATGGCCGTCTACGGCGCGACGAAGGCCTTCGTGCTGTCCTTCACCGAGGCGGTCTGGGCCGAGGAGCGCAAGAACGGAATCCGGGTTCTCGCGGTGTGCCCCGGACTGACCGACACCCCGTTCTTCGAACTGGCCGGTGAGGGCGCGGCCGTGGCCGCGTCGGGCGTGGCTGCGAAGGCCTTCACCCGCACGCCGGAACAGGTAGTCGCCCATACGATTCGTGCACTGTCGGGCCGCAAACCCAGCTTCGTCGACGGCATTGCCAATGCATTCGTTGCGCGCGGGCTGAACCGGGTGTTGCCGAAGCGGCTGGTGGTCGCTGTATCCGGGCGGTTGCTGGGCGGCTGAGGTCGGGCTTCGGACGTCAGCGTCTCGCTCGATCATCCTGCGGAGCCACCGCCGGTGCAGCGTTCGTACAGCCCGGGTGGATTATGCGCCCCTCGGGAAAGTGCGTACCTCCGATTCACCCGTACCATCAAGGATCACGAAGCTCTCTGAGGAGAGCGAAGCCCGGCGACGGCTTACTGGCCGAGCGAGGATATTGCGGTGACCACTCATCCCGACCCGGAATTACCGGCCCCACTGCCCGCTGTCGCGTCGCCGCGCATTCCGTCGGGCAACCGACGCGAACTAGGCCTCACGGGCTGGCTGTTCTGCAAGCTGACCGCTCGCGTCTGGGGCGTGCCCGAATTCCATCTGTTCACTGCACTGGCTCAGCACAAGCGGCTGTTCTGGTCGTGGATACCGTTCAGCGGTGTGCTGTTGTACCGAGGCCGACTGCCCAAGTACGACACCGAGGCCGTCATATTGCGGGTTGGGCACCTGCGCGGCTGCGCGTACGAACTTCAGCAGCATCGCAGGCTGGCCCTTCGCCGCGGACTCGATGAGATCACCCAGGCCGAAGTGTTCGCCTGGCCGAGTGCGGACGGGTTCTCCGAACGCATGCGGGCGCTACTGACCGGGGTCGATGAACTCGTCGCGAACCGCACGTTGTCGGATCAGAGTTGGCAGCTACTCAGCGGGTATCTGGATCGCCGTCAGTTGATTGAATTCGTGACGCTGGTGGGCCAGTACGACGCACTGGCGATGACGCTCACCACGTTGGGCGTCCCACTGGACTAGACCGGACCGAGGATTGTGGCCGGCGGTTTA
>NZ_JAEMSG010000010.1:0-20527 GCF_016462945.1 Mycolicibacterium sp.
GAGCGTCCGCCTGAAAAGCGGAAGGTCGCCGGTTCGATCCCGGCCCTGGCCACCACGAACAGATTCGCTTTTTCGGAACTGCTGGATTCCTGAGCACTTAACCCCGGTGCTGCTGTGCCGCTTTGACCAACCCGCCGCCGATGATCAGCCGCTGGATTTCGCTAGTGCCCTCGAACAGGCGTAGCAGTCGGATATCGCGGTAGATACGTTCCACCGGGATGCCGCGCATATAGCCGGTTCCGCCGTGGATCTGAACCGCGAGATCGGCGACATTGCCGGCCATTTCGGTGCAGAACAGCTTGGCCACCGAAGGAGCGATACGACGGTCTTCGCCGGTCAGCCACTTCTGTGCAGTATCGCGTACCAGTGCGCGGCCGGCGAGTACCCCGGTCTGCTGATCAGCCAGCATGGCCTGGACCAATTGGAAGGTCCCGACGGCGGATCCGCCCTGGGTCACAGTGGCAGCGAAGTCGACCGATTCGTCCAATGCGCGTTGCGCGGTGCCGACGGCCAGTGCGGCGATGTGGATCCGCCCACGCGCCAGCGAGGTGAGCGCCGCGCGGTAGCCGATGTCCTCGCTGCCCCCGATGAGCGCTTCCGGTCCGAGGCGGACGTCGGTGAAATACACATCCGAGGTCCAGGCGCCGGCCTGGCCCATCTTGGCGTCCTTGACGCCGACTTCGACTCCCGCCGCATCGGCTGGAACCAAGAACACCGCGATTCCGGCTCCGTTGCCGTCAGCCGGTCGGGTGCGAGCGAACACGACGAACAGATCTGCCAGCGGGGCATTGGTGATCCAGCGTTTCTGGCCGGAGATCACCCAATTCGCCCCCTCCCGAACTGCTTTCGTCCGCAGGCCCGTGGGATCCGAGCCCGCGCCGGGTTCGGTGAGCGCGAATGAGGCGACGACCTCACCGCTGGCCATCGCCTCAAGCCAGCGGCCCTTCTGCTCGTCGGTGCCGAAGCCGACGAGTACCTGGCCGGCGATGCCGTTATTGGTGCCGAACATCGAACGAACCGCAAGCGAGGTGTAGCCCAGTTCCAAGGCCAACTCGACATCCTGGGCGACGTCCAAACCCAACCCGCCCCACTCCTGCGGGATCGCGTACCCGAACAGACCCATCTGCCTGGCGTGCTCGCGCAAGTCGTCGGGTATCTGGTCGCTCTCGCTGATCTCCGACTCACGCGGCACGACGACCGAGCGCACGAAGTGGCGGGTCGCAGCCAGAATCTCCTTGAAGTCGTCATCTCCGACCACTGCTGTCATGGTCCAATCAAATACGATGACGGCCTCAGTCGCGTCCGGGGGGCAAGCAGAAGGGTGATCGGATGGCATTGCTGGCCGGACGGATCGCGGTCATCACCGGCGGGGCCCAGGGCCTCGGCTACGCCATCGCGCAGCGATTCATCGCCGAAGGAGCCCGCGTCATGCTGGGCGATCTCAGCATTGACGCCACCCGGGCCGCCGCCGAGGCACTCGGCGGTTCCGACGTCGCCGGGGCCTTTGCCTGTGACGTCACCTCAGCTGCGGCGGTCGACGGCCTCGTCGCCGCGGCGGTCGAGGAGTTCGGCAGCCTGGACATCATGGTCAACAACGCCGGCATCACCCGTGATGCGACCCTGCGGAAGATGACTGAGCAGCAGTTCGATGAAGTGATCTCGGTGCACCTCAAGGGCACCTGGAACGGCACCCGGTCGGCTGCGACGATCATGCGTGAACGAGGCCGTGGCGCGATCATCAATATGTCTTCGATCTCGGGCAAGGTGGGCTTTGTCGGCCAGACCAACTACTCGGCGGCTAAGGCCGGCATCGTCGGATTGACCAAGGCCGCAGCCAAAGAGCTTGCCCACCTCGGCGTGCGGGTGAACGCAATCCAACCCGGCTTGATCCGCTCGCCGATGACTGAGGCTATGCCGCAACACATTTGGGATGCCAAACTGGCCGAGGTACCCATGGGCCGCGCCGGCGAACCACCAGAAGTGGCGGAAGTCGCCTTATTCCTGGCCTCCGATATGTCGTCCTACATGACCGGAACCGTCCTCGAAGTCACCGGCGGTCGCCACATATGACCAGGCTCGCCCAGACCCTGGGACTGACCGAGTTCCAGACCGAGATCATCACCGCGGTAAGGCAATTCGTCGATAAAGAGATCATTCCCAACGCCCAGGAGCTCGAGCACACCGACACCTACCCGCAGGACATCGTCGATCAGATGTGTGAGATGGGCCTGTTCAGTCTGATGATTCCGCAGGAGTACGGCGGACTAGGTGAGTCGTTGCTGACGTACGCGCTGTGCGTCGAGGAACTGGCCCGCGGCTGGATGAGCGTCTCCGGGGTGATCAACACTCACTTCATCGTGGCCTACCTGATCCGCCAGCACGGAACCGAGGAACAGAAGCGGCACTTTCTGCCGCGGATGGCCACCGGGGAGACCCGCGGCGCGTTCTCGATGTCCGAGCCGGAGGTCGGATCCGATGTCGCCGCGATCCGCACTCGCGCCGCCCGCAACGGCGACGGGACCTACACCATTGACGGCGCAAAGATGTGGCTGACCAATGGGGCGAGCTCCACCCTGGTCGCGGCGCTGGTCCGCACCGACGAGGGCGCCGATAAACCGCATCAGAACCTGACGGCTTTTCTGGTCGAAAAGCCCGCCGGCTTCGGCGAAGTCGTCACCGGTCTGACGATTCCCGGCAAGCTCGACAAGCTCGGCTACAGGGGCATCGATACCACCGAACTGCTTTTCGACGGCTACCTCGCCGCCGCCGAAAACATTCTCGGCGGGGAATCCGGACGGGGTTTCGCCCAGATGATGGACGGTGTGGAGGTCGGCCGCGTGAACGTCGCCGCCCGAGCCTGTGGGGTGGCGGTCCGCGCGTTCGAACTGGCAGTGCGATACGCCCAGCAGCGCAGCACCTTTGGCAAGCCGATCGCCGAGCACCAGGGGATCGCATTCCAGCTCGCGGAGATGGCCACCAAAGTCGAAGCTGCGCATCTGATGATGGTTAATGCCGCCCGGCTCAAGGATTCCGGCCAGCGCAACGATCTCGAGGCCGGCATGGCGAAGTACTTCGCCAGCGAGTTCTGCTCGGAGGTCGTGCAGTCCAGTTTCCGCATTCATGGCGGGTACGGCTACTCCAAGGAGTATGAGATCGAGCGGTTGATGCGTGATGCACCATTCCTGCTCATCGGCGAAGGCACCAGCGAGATCCAGAAGATCATCATCAGTAAGCGATTGCTGGACGACTACCGGATCTGAGGCACGCAATGCGCACACTCGACGAATTGGGCTGCTACCTCCTTGCCGGTGCCGGTGGTGAGGGCCCGGCCACGCTGATGGACGAGGCCCGCCGCGGTGAGGAACTGGGCTTCGGTACCGCCTTCATCTCCGAGCGCTGGAACGTCAAGGAGGCCGCCTCGCTCACCGGTGCCGCCTGCGCGGTGACCACCCGGATGCAGATCGCCACCGCCGCAACCAATCACAACACCCGCCACCCGCTGATCAGCGGATCCTGGGCCACCACCATGCATCGACTCTCCGGCGGCCGCTTCACCCTGGGCATCGGCCGCGGCATTGGTGCGATCTACGCCGCCTACGGTATTCCCGCGGTGACCACCGCCCAGATGGAAGACTTCGCACAGGTGATGCGTCGCCTGTGGCGCGGCGAAGTCATCTTCAACCACGACGGCCCAATCGGGAAGTATCAGATCCTGGTACTCGACCCGGATTTCAACGAGGACATCCGGCTGGCGCTGGTGGCCTTCGGACCCAACACCCTTCGACTGGGCGGCCGAGTGTTCGACGACGTCATCCTGCACACCTACTTCACGCCGGAAACCGTGACGCGCTGTGTGCGAACCGTCAAAGAGGCCGCCGAGCAGGCCGGCCGCGACCCCGAGAGCGTGCGGGTGTGGTCATGTTTCGCCACGGTCGGCGATCACATACCAGAGGACTTACGGCTGAAGAAGACCGCCGCCCGGCTGGCCACCTACCTGCAGGGTTACGGCGATCTGATGGTGACCACCAACAATTGGGATCCGGCTGTGCTGCAACGGTTTCGGGCTGACGAGGTGGTGCAGTCGATCGGCGGCGGTATCGACCACAAAGGCACGCCCGAACAGATCGAGCACATCGCCACCCTGATCCCCGGGGAATGGCTGGAACCCTCGGCCACCGGCTCGGCGAGCCAATGTGTGGATCGGATCCGCAAGGAGTTCGACTACGGTGCGGACGCGGTGATCATGCACGGCGCCACACCCGATGAACTGGAGCCGATCGTCACCGCGTACCGGGAAATCGCCCCGTAATACCCCGCCGCCTCGCTAGTGTCGCGTCATGGCAGTCAACGATTCACGTGAAGTGGTGATCGAAGCGACCCCGAAGGAGATTCTCGACGTCATCGCCGATGTCGGGTCAGCCTCCGATTGGTCACCGCAGTACCAGAGTGCCGAGGTGTTGGAGACCTATGAGAACGGCCGACCGAAGCGGGTCAAGATGAAGATCAAGGCCGCCGGGCTGACCGATGACATGGAGGTCCAGTACAGCTGGGGCGACAACACCGCCGGCTGGACTCTGCTCAAGTCTGGCCAACTCAAGGCTCAGAACGCCACCTACACGCTGACGCCCGCGGGCGACACGACCAAGGTGCGCTTCGACCTCGAAGTCGATCCGGCGATCCCGATCCCCGGCTTCCTGCTCAAGCGCACGCTTAAGGGTGCCATGGAGACCGCCACCGACGGCTTGCGCAAGCAGGTGCTCAAGCTCCAGAAGGGCTGAATTCGCTAGCCGGGGCGCAGCGTTTCCAGCCGCCGGATCGCCTCGTCCAAAGTCTCGTGGCGTTTGCAGAAAGCGAAGCGCACCAGGTGATTCCACGCATCGACATGGGCGGGGTTCGGGTCGCAGAACGCCGACATCGGGATCGCGGCCACCCCGGCCCGGTGCGGTAATTCCGCGCAGAATGATGCGCTATCGGCGAATCCCAGCGGACGCGGGTCCGCGCAGAGGAAGAAGGTACCGGCGCTGTCGTGCACCTCGAAACCGATATCGGTCAATGCCGTCGCCAGCTGGTCGCGCTTGCCCTGCAATGACTCGCGCAACGACTCCACCCAGGCGTCCTCGTTGTCCAGTGCGTAGGCCACCGCCGGCTGGAAGGGCGCACCGCCGACATAACTGAGGTATTGCTTGGCCGCGCGAATCCCGGCGACCAGATCAGCCGGCCCGCACGCCCAGCCGATCTTCCAGCCGGTGCAGTTGAACATCTTGGCCGCACTGGAGATCGTCACGGTGCGCGGGGCCATCCCCGGGTAGGTGGAGATCGGTAGATGACGGCGACCGTCGAACACCAGGTGCTCATAGACCTCATCGGCGATCACCAGCAGGTCGGCCTCGACCGCAACTTCAGCCAGCGCCCGCAGTTCGTCATCAGTCAGCACCATGCCGGTCGGGTTGTGCGGTGAGTTGACGATCAGCGCCCGGGTCCGCGCAGTGATGGCGGAGCGCACCGCGTCGACGTCGAGGACGAAGCCGCGGCCGTCTGCAACCAGCGGCACCGAAACGCGTCGGCTGCCGGCCATCGCGATCACCGGTGAGTAGGTGTCGAAGAACGGTTCGATCAGCAGCACTTCCGATCCCGGTTCGACCAGGCCCAGTACCGCGGCGGCGATCGCCTCGGAGGCGCCGACCGTCACCAGCACCTCGGAGTCCGGGTCGAACTCAGCGCTGTAGCGGCGCCGGCGCTGCGCGGCGATGGCCTGGCGCAGGGGCGCGATACCGGGGCCCGGCGGGTACTGGTTGATCCCGTCGGCGATGGCCTGGCGCGCCACCTCCAGCATTGCGGGCGGACCGTCCTCATCAGGGAAGCCCTGGCCGAGGTTGACCGCACCCACCTCGGCGGCCAGTGCCGACATTGCCGCGAAGACATTGACCGAGTAGGGGCGCAACCGCTCGACCGTCATGGGCTATGAGCGTAGCGACTAGCCCTCCCAACCAACGGGTTGGCCGAGCCCCTGTTAGGGTCGGGAATCAAGCGGCTAGGCTCTTGCCGCACCCGTAAATTCCCAGAGGCCCACAAAGTCTGAAGAGGAAACCACCATGTCCGAAGAAGCTTTCATCTACGAGGCCATCCGCACGCCCCGCGGCAAAGGTCGCAACGGGGCCCTGACCGAGGTCAAGCCGCTCAACCTGGTCACCGGGCTCATCGACGAGATGCGAGTCCGCCATCCGAACCTCGACGAGAACATGATCAGCGACGTCGTTCTGGGCTGTGTTTCGCCCGTCGGTGATCAGGGTGCCGATATCGCCCGCACCGCGGTGATCGCCGCGGGCATGCCCGACACCGTGGGCGGGGTCCAACTCAACCGCTTCTGCGCCTCCGGCCTCGAAGCCGTGAACACCGCTGCCCAAAAAGTCCGATCCGGCTGGGATGACCTCGTCTATGCCGGCGGTGTGGAATCGATGAGCCGGGTGCCGATGGGCTCCGACGGCGGCGCGATGTTCTCGGACCCGGCCACCGTCTACGACGCCTACATCGTTCCGCAGGGCATCGGTGCCGATCTGATCGCCACGATGGAGGGCTTCTCCCGCGACGATGTCGATGCTTACGCACTGCGCTCTCAGGAGAATGCAGCAGCGGCCTGGTCGGGCGGCTACTTCGGCAAGTCGATCGTGCCGGTGCGCGACCCGAACGGTCTGCTCATCCTCGACCACGACGAGCACATGCGACCCGATACCACCAGGGAGGCTCTGGGCAAGCTCAAGCCCGCCTTCGAGGCAATGGCCGCAATGGCCGGCTTCGACGACGTCGCACTGCAGAAGTACCACTGGGTGGAAAAGATCAACCATGTCCACACCGGAGGCAACAGCTCGGGCATCGTCGACGGCGCCGCCCTGGTGCTGATCGGCAACGAAAAGGCGGGCAAGGCCAATGGCCTGACGCCGCGCGCTCGCGTCGTGGCCACCGCCACCAGCGGTGCCGATCCGACCATCATGCTCGTCGGGCCCACCCCGGCCACGTTGAAGGTGCTTGACCGCGCCGGCCTGACCGTCGATGACATCGACCTCTTCGAACTCAATGAGGCGTTTGCGTCGGTGGTGCTGAAGTTCCAGAAGGACCTCAACATTCCCGACGAGAAGCTCAACGTCAACGGCGGTGCTATCGCATTCGGCCACCCACTGGGCGCCACCGGCGCCATGATCACCGGCACCATGGTCGACGAACTCGAGCGCCGCGGCGCCAAGCGCGCGCTGATCACGCTGTGCATCGGCGGCGGTATGGGCGTGGCCACCATCATCGAGCGCGTCTAAGCCTCGCGTCACCAAAGGAGTAGGCGAAACCATGGCAGAGAACACCATTAAGTGGGACAAAGATGCCGATGGCATCGTCACACTGACCCTCGACGATCCCACCGGCTCAGCCAACGTGATGAACGAGCACTACAAGGATTCCATGCACAGGTGCGTGCAACGGCTTGTCGCGGAGAAGGATTCGATCAGCGGTGTGGTGATCACCAGCGGCAAGAAGACGTTCTTCGCCGGGGGTGACCTCAAGGCGATGATCCAAGCCGGCCCGGAGAATGCCGGCGAGATCTTCACCGAGGTCGAGGAGATCAAGCGCGATCTTCGCGCGCTGGAGACCCTGGGCAAGCCTGTCGTGGCAGCCATCAACGGCGCCGCACTCGGTGGTGGCCTCGAGATCGCACTGGCGTGTCACAGACGTATCGCCGCCGATGTCAGGGGTATCCAGATCGGTCTGCCCGAGGTCACCCTGGGCCTGCTGCCCGGCGGCGGCGGCGTCGCCCGCACGGTGCGGATGCTGGGCATCCAGAACGCGTTCGTGTCGGTGCTGAGCCAGGGCACCCGCTTCAAGCCCGCTCAGGCCAAGGAACTCGGCCTGATCGATGAGGTGCTACCGACCGCGGAGGAACTGGTTCCGGCCGCCAAGGCATGGATCAAGGCCAACCCGGAGGCGCACACCCAGCCCTGGGATGCCAAGGGTTACAAGATGCCCGGCGGTACCCCGTCCAGTCCGGCGCTGGCCGCGATCCTGCCGTCGTTTCCGTCGCTGTTGCGTAAACAACTCAAGGGTGCACCGATGCCCGCACCGCGGGCCATCCTTGCCGCGGCAGTCGAGGGTGCGCAGGTGGATTTCGACACCGCCACCCGCATCGAGAGCCGCTACTTCACTGAGTTGGTCACCGGTCATGTCGCCAAGAACATGATTCAGGCGTTCTTCTTCGATCTTCAGGCCATCAACGCCGGCGGCTCGCGTCCCGAAGGTATCGGTAAGACCCCGATCACCAAGATCGGTGTGCTCGGTGCCGGCATGATGGGAGCGGGTATCGCCTACGTCTCGGCCAAGGCCGGTTTCGACGTGGTGCTCAAGGACGTCACCATTGAGGCCGCGAATAAGGGCAAGGCCTACTCGGAGAAACTTGAAGCCAAGGCACTAGAGCGCGGTAAGACCACGCCGGAGAAGTCCAGCGCATTCCTCTCCAAGATCACCCCGACTGCGGACGCCAAGGATTTCACCGGAGTGGACTTCGTCATCGAGGCCGTCTTCGAGAGCCAGGAGCTCAAGCACAAGGTATTCGGCGAGATCGAAGACATCGTCGAACCCAACGCTGTCCTGGGCTCCAACACTTCCACGCTGCCCATCACCGGACTGGCCACCGGCGTGAAGCGCCAGGAGGACTTCATCGGAATCCACTTCTTCTCACCGGTCGACAAGATGCCGCTGGTCGAAATCATTAAGGGAGAGAAGACCTCTGATGATGCACTGGCCCGGGTCTTCGACTACACCCTGGCCATCGGCAAGACCCCGATCGTGGTCAACGACAGCCGGGGCTTTTACACCAGCCGGGTCATTGGCACGTTCATCAACGAGGCGCTGGCGATGCTCGGCGAAGGGGTGGAGCCGGCCAGCATCGAGCACGCCGGAACTCAGGCCGGCTATCCCGCTTCGCCGCTGCAACTCTCCGACGAGCTCAACATGGAGCTGATGCACAAGATCGCGGTTGCCAGCCGCAAGGGAATCGAAGACGCCGGCGGCAAGTACGCGCCGCACCCGGCCGAGGCGGTCGTCGAGAAGATGATCGAGGCCGGTCGGCCATCGCGGCTGTCAGGTGGCGGCTTCTATGAGTACACCGACGGCAAGCGCACCAACCTGTGGCCCGGACTGCGGGTCACCTTCAAGTCCGGCAGCTCAACGCCGCCGCTGCAGGACATGATCGACCGGATGCTGTTCGCTGAGGCACTGGAAACTCAGAAGTGCTTCGACGAGGGCGTGATCACCACGACGGCGGACGCCAACATCGGCTCGATCATGGGTATCGGCTTCCCGCCGTGGACCGGCGGCGCCGCGCAGTACATCACCGGCTACCCGGGCGGCAAGGCTGCATTCGTGGCTCGCGCCAAGGAACTGGCCGCACGTTACGGCGACCGGTTCAATCCACCGGCATCGCTGCTGAAGTAGTGCGGACAGGCGGGTGACCGTCGGGCTGATCTGCGCGCTGCCGCAAGAGCGGGCGCACTTACTGACTGCCATGACAGCGGTAGCGACCGAGGAGATGGCCGGCGTCGAGTTCGATGTCGGTGAGCTCGACGGCCACCCGGTGGTCGTGGTCCGGGCGGGCATGGGCAAGGTCAATGCCGCACTGGCGGCGACCCTGCTCGCCGACCGGTTCGGCTGCCGCGCGATCGCCTTCTCCGGTGTTGCAGGCGGTCTGGATCCGAACCTGCAGATCGGCGATGTCGTGATCGCCGATCGCACCATCCAGCACGACGCCGGCGTGATCGAAGATGCTGCCCTGCAGGCTTATCAGGCCGGTCACGTTCCGTTCATCAACCCCACCACCGAATTCGGCTATGCCACGGATCCGGCGCTACTCGGGCGGGTCCGCAGCCACCTCGACGGCTTCACGCTGGCGCCGCTGTCCCGCAATGCCGGCGGCGGTGACCGGCCGCCCCGTATTGCCTACGGCACGGTGTTGACCGGCGACCAGTATCTGCACTGCGAGCTCACCCGCGACCGGCTCCATGCCGACCTGGGCGGGCTCGCCGTGGAGATGGAAGGCGCCGCGGTCAGTCAGGTGTGCGAGAGCTTCGGCATCCCCTGGCTTGTCGTTCGTTCCCTGTCGGACCTCGCCGGGGCGCAATCCCGTTTCGACTTCACCGCATTCGTCGATGAAGTGTCGGCGCAATCAGCAGCGATCCTGCGCCACCTGTTGCCGGTGTTGTGAGCGAGCTTTCACCGTAGAGTCGGGCGTATGCGTTTCGGACTGTTCATCCCGCAGGGTTGGCGAATGGATCTGGTGGGCATTCCACCGGAAAATCATTGGCAGGTCATGCGCGACCTAGCGACCTACGCCGACGGCGGACCGTGGGACTCACTGTGGGTGTACGACCACTTCCACACCGTGCCGATGCCCACCGACGAGGCCACCCACGAGGCCTGGACCCTGATGGCCGCCTACGCCGCCACCACCGAGCGGATCAAAATCGGCCAGATGTGCACGGCGATGAGCTACCGCAACCCGGCGTATCTGGCCAAGGTCGCGGCCACCACCGACATCATCTCGGGCGGCCGGGTGCAGATGGGCATCGGTGGGGGTTGGTACGAGCACGAGTGGCGCGCGTACGGATACGGATTTCCTTCCGCCGGGGTACGTCTGGCCTGCCTCGACGAGGGTGTACAGATCATGCGCGATGCCTGGCGCGACGGACGGGTGAGCTTCGACGGGAAGCATTATCAGGTCGACGGGGCGATTGTTGCCCCTAAACCGCTGCAGGCAGGCGGGATTCCGCTGTGGATCGCCGGCGGTGGCGAGAAGGTGACGTTGAAGATCGCGGCGAAATACGCTCAGTACACCAACTTCAGTGCCGGGCCCGAAGAGTTCGCGCACAAGTCGGAGATCCTCGCCGGACACTGCCGCGATGTGGCTACCGACTTCGGTTCGATTGTGCGGTCGGCCAACGTCAACGCAATTCTCGGCAGTTCAGCGGCAGAGGTGACCGAGCGGGTCAAGCGGGTCCGAGACCGGGTGGCCGGCGTATGCGGCGATGCGGCCGCCGATGCGACGATGGCCATGGTCAGCGCGCCCGGCAATGCAACCGGAAACCCTGAGCAGGTGATCGAAAGTCTCTCGATATTGCGCGGTTTAGGGTGCGACTACGTGATCTGCTACTTCCCGGAGGCGGCCTACGACCGGTCGGGCATCGAGTTGTTCGCCCAAGAGGTCATTCCCGCGCTTGCCTAGATCGCCGGGCCCAACAGGTCGTCGGCGTCGGTGATGATGTAGCCGTAGCCCTGCTCGGCCAGGAACCGTTGCCGATGTGCCGCGTAGTCGGTATCGAGGCTGTCTCGGGCAACGACCGAGTAGAACAGCGCCCCGCCGCCGTCGTGCTTGGGCCGCAGCAGCCGGCCCAGCCGCTGCGCTTCCTCCTGGCGTGAACCGAAGGTGCCCGAAACCTGCACGGCCACAGAGGCTTCTGGAAGGTCGATGGAAAAGTTCGCCACCTTCGACACCACCAGAGTCTTGACCTCGCCGCTACGGAACGCGTCGTACAGCGCCTCGCGTTCGGCATTTTTGGTCGACCCCTGGATCACCGGCGCACCGAGTTCGGCACCGAGTTCATCAAGCTGGTCGAGGTAGGCGCCGATGACCAGGGTCGGCTCACCGGGGTGTTTGGCCAGGATCGACTTCACCACGGCAATCTTCGAGCGCGCCGTCGAGCACAACCGGTAGCGCTCCTCAGGTTCAGCGACGGCGTACTGCATCCGTTCGTTGTCGGTCATCGTGACCCGCACCTCGATGCACTCGGCAGGTGCGATCCAGCCCTGGGCCTCGATGTCCTTCCACGGCGCGTCGTAGCGTTTCGGCCCGATCAGGCTGAACACGTCGCCCTCGCGGCCGTCCTCCCGGATCAGGGTTGCAGTCAGCCCCAGTCGGCGGCGGGACTGCAGGTCGGCGGTCATCCGGAACACCGGCGCGGGCAGCAGGTGTACCTCGTCGTAGATGATCAGGCCCCAGTCGCGGCTGTCGAACAGTTCCAGATGGCGATACTCACCTTTGGTGCGCCGGGTGATCACCTGATAGGTGGCGATGGTGACCGGGCGGACTTCTTTGCGCTCGCCGGAGTACTCACCGATCTCTGCCTCGGTGAGTGAGGTTCGTGCGATGAGTTCACGTTTCCACTGCCGGCCGGCCACGGTGTTGGTGACCAGGATCAGAGTTGTGGCGCCCGCTTTGGCCATGGCGGCGGCGCCCACCAGGGTCTTACCCGCACCGCACGGCAGCACGATCACACCCGAGCCACCGGCCCAGAACGAGTCGACCGCCATCTGCTGGTAGTCACGAAGGGTCCAGTCGTCTTCGACCAAGCTGATCGCGTGCGCCTCGCCGTTGACGTAACCGGCCAGATCCTCTGCGGGCCAACCGATCTTGAGCAACATCTGCTTGACCCGGCCCCGCTCGCTGGGGTGCACAATCACGGAATCGTCATCAATCCGGGCACCCAGCATCGGGGCGATCTTCTTGTTGCGCAGCACCTCCGCGAGGACCGCGCGATCCAGGCTCAGCAACATCAGGCCGTGCACCGGACTTTTGACCAGTTGCAGCCGGCCGTAGCGGGCCATGGTGTCAACGATGTCGACCAGCAGTGGTTGTGGCACCGCGTAGCGGGAATAGCTGACCAGCGCATCGACCACCTGCTCAGCGTCGTGGCCCGCAGCCCGGGCGTTCCATAGGGCCAGCGGGGTGATGCGGTAGGTGTGGATGTGTTCGGGTGCCCGTTCCAACTCGGCGAACGGAGCGATGGCAGCCCGCGCGGCTCCGGCCTGCTCGTGATCGACCTCGAGCAACACGGTCTTATCGGACTGCACGATCAGGGGGCCGTCGCTCATGCGCGATCCGCCTTCGCTACTCGCTGGTCGCTCATGCGCGATCCGCCTTCGCTACTCGCTGGTCGCTCATGCGCGATCCGCCTTCGCTACTCGCTGGTCGCTCACAGCGCCATTATCCGTTGCCGACCGACAAGACTCACTATCGGTGGTCGGCTGACAAGACCGAGGTGACGCGGTGCACAGCGAATTCGCGCATGCGGCCCTGGGCGGGGTCGAATGCCATCAGGTGCCCGCCGTGCACTGAGATGGGTGTCACCACCCGCTGGGTGGACACCCCGGCGGCGTCGACGTAGCCCATGAGGACGTCCTTGCCGTGGACCGCCGCCTGGGCCAGCAGGGCCATGGCTACCCCGGGGTCCACCCGGACGTTGCCCAGTGGTGCCGCGTCGACACGGCGCAGCACCGAGACGACCGTGGCCAGAGTCTCCCGGCTCGGCCTGGGCTGGGAGCGCGATGGCCGGCGGACCAGCGTCACGGGCACCCGCGAACCACGGCGACGTAGGTCGACGATCGCGCCGGAGGAATTCTCGGCGGCCGGCGCAAGTCCGGCCGACCGCAACGCGGCAAGGACCTCGGCGATCGGTGCCTGGGAGATCGCGACTGTCGGGGCCAGCAGACGGACCCCAAGATCGGTCAGCGCCGGTGAGGCCACCGCATGGGCGAGCAGCACGGGATCGTCGCAGCGCAGGAAAGACGACGCCATGCCGACTCGGAGCTGGCCGTGCCGGCGGGCGACATCATTGATCAGATAGGTCAAGCCCTGGGGGACAGGGGTTTTGGAGTGTGTGTCGAAGAAGCTCTGCAGCACCCCGGCAGTTCGGCCGGTATCGAGGGCGTGACGTATGGAACTCTCACTCACTCGATACACCATGGCCGCACCCGCCGATTCGACGGTGGCGACCGCGGCCAGGTCGTCGGCAAGCTCGCGCTCCAACGGACCGGGCACCACCACCGTCAGATCGGCTTGAACCAGGAAATAGTCGATTGGGGCCGGCAGGGCGGCGGCCATCGCGGTGAGCGCATCCTCGTCACCGCCGGCCAGCAGTGCACGCGCTGGAGAACTCAGCGCGCCACGGCCGGTCAGACCCAGTGCGTGTGCCTCATCGAGCAGATGTCCGACCGGTCCGGGCCGCAACCGGGCCGCCCAGCAGGGCCGACGCCAGATCAGCGCGCGGGATGCACTCGGCGCGTCCACGCCGGCCCCGACGGGAAGTTCGGCCAGCACCTCGAGTAGCAACCGGCGATCAACGGGCGCTGCGTTGGAGTACAGCGAATCCGACAGTGCTGCATAGTATTTGCCGTCGGGACCCCGATCACCGATCAGGCCGGGGCGTGACGGTAGTTCAAGCCAGGTGGTCGCCAGTTGCAGCCAGCGGGACCCGGCCGAAGCCTCCAGGAACCGGTCTGTGGCGACTGTCGGCGCCCAGTGCGGCAGCGTGTCGTCCGGCGGTGCGGGGTCGGGTATTCCCCTGGCGATCAGCCCGGCCGCTGCCGTCAACTCCAGGACCAGTCCCAGCCGGTTCTCGTCGATCCCGGTGACCTTGCTCAACCGCTTGGTCTCCCGCACACCCAGCCCGCCACTGCGAAGCTCGGGAACTGGAGTAACTGAAAGGGTTTCCAACACCACCTCGACGTGGCGCATCAGCTCCATCGCCGCGCCGGCCGCTGAAGCGTCGGCGTCGGTGCCGGTGGTGGTTGCGACGATCGGATCCGGCGGGTTCAGGCCCGCTGGACCGGGCTCCTCGCCGCGCAGCACCTGGCCGACGTCACGAGGTAGGACGACCGTGTCGGCGTCTACCTGGCGCAGGAGTCCGGCCGCCAGCAGTCGCTGCACCGGCCGGTCGGCGGGTGTGCCCGGGGCGGCATCGCGGGTGCGGCCCACCGGAGATCGGGCCACCAGCCTTTCAAGCACCTCGCGCGCAGGCTCGTCGAGGCCATCGATCGCCGCCGCAAGTTCTGCCGCAGAGCGGCGGGTGCCCTCGGCGATTACCTGGCCCGGGAACCAGGGGAGTGCCTCGGCTGTTGCCGGCGAGACCTGCACCTCGGCCTCCCCCCACACCAACGCTCGATCCCGCAGATCCTCCAGGGCAACCAGGACAGCGGCCGGCGACGCGCGATTCCCGATCAGGGCCACCACCTCATCGGCCGGCACGGCGATGCGGTCTGCCTGCAGCGTCAGCAGCGCATCCAGCACCGCCAGGTGCAGGAAGTCCAGTTCGTCGGCCGCGGCTTTCACCGAGTGCCTGGCCGCAGCCCGCGCGGCAAGTGCGGCGATACTGCCTGGTGACGGCTGGGCCAGGTCGGGTCGCAGTTCGAGCACCCGAATCAACTTCTCGTCAGGCAGACCGGACAGCCAGGAACCCAACGGGACGTGTCTCTGCGCGGTCATTACTGACCAGCCTAAATCAGTCGGCATATAGGCGACTCCGGTGGACAAGTGTCACAATGGTCGCGTGGCTCAGAAAACGCACCGATACATCGACAACGGCTGGCCGACCCGGGATCCTGAGGACCACCCGGTAAGCGAGTTGGCCTCCGATCGGGTGGGCGCGCTGTCCCCGTTCGGAGACACCACCTTCCCGCTGCCCGCCACCGATCTGCCCTACGTGCATCCGGTCACCGTCGTCAACAAGTAACAGTGAACACCGGGCCGAAGCGCCACCTGTCACACGTCGACGATCATGGCGCTGCCCGGATGGTTGACGTTTCCGAAAAGGCGGCGACTGCGCGAACAGCCTCTGCATCCGGCACCGTGCATACAACCGCCGAAGTGATCTCGCTGATCGCCTCCGGCGGGCTGCCCAAGGGCGACGCCCTGGCCACTGCCCGGGTGGCCGGAATCCTGGCTGCCAAACGCACCGGTGATCTTATTCCGCTGTGCCATCAACTTGCGCTCAGCGCCGTCGATGTCGACTTTGACATCGACGCCAGCGCAATCGAATTGACTGCAACGGTGCGAACCACCGACCGCACCGGCGTCGAGATGGAGGCGCTGACCGCTGTCACGGTGGCGGCGCTGACTGTCTACGACATGATCAAAGCCGTTGACCCAGCCGCGCGGATTGACGACATACACGTGGTGGCTAAAGAGGGCGGCAAGACCGGCGTCTGGAATGCCCCACGGTGAGTCGTTCGGCCCGGGTGGTCATCGCCTCCACGCGCGCCGCCACCGGTGTGTACGACGATCGGAGCGGGCCGATCATCCGCGACTGGCTTGCCGGCCGCGGGTTCGACGTTGCCGCCCCGGCGGTGGTGACCGACGGCGATGCGGTACGGGAGGCACTGCGGGCTGCGCTGGGCGAGGGCGTCGACATCATCATCACCTCGGGGGGAACGGGGATATCTCCGACCGACGCCACTCCGGAAGCCACCCTGGCGATCATTGATTACCAGATCCCCGGACTGGCCGACGCCATCCGCCGCTCCGGTCTGCCGAAGGTTCCGACCGCGGTGCTGTCCCGCGGGGTCTGTGGGGTGGCCGGCCGCACCCTGGTGGTCAACCTGCCCGGTTCCACCGGCGGGGTCCGTGACGGGCTGAGCGTTCTGGGTGATGTGCTTGACCACGCCCTGGATCAACTCGTCGGCGGCGACCACAGCCGATGACGCGAATCCTGCGGGCGGCGCTGACAGAGCTTCCGATTCTGCTCACCGAACACGAGGACCTGGTGACCGGTGACGCGGCCGGCGCGGTGGTGGGTTTCGCCGGCGTGGTCCGCAACCACGATGGTGGCCGTGCGGTGGTCCGGTTGGAGTACTCGGCGCACCCACACGCCGAACAGGTCCTGCTCGAGGCGGTGGCCGAGGTGGCGGCCACCGCGCCCGGGATCCGGGCGATCGCCGCCAGTCATCGCATCGGGCCCTTGCAGATCGGCGACGCCGCCCTGGTGGTGGCCGTCGCGGCCGACCATCGGGTGGCGGCGTTCGACACCTGCGCCCGTCTGGTCGACACCATCAAGGAACGGCTGCCGGTGTGGAAACACCAGTTCTTCGCCGACGGCACCGATGAGTGGGTGAACTGCGCTTAATCCGCTACCCGGCGCTTAATCCGCTACTCGGCCGCGGGAGCCTCAGCCGGTATCGGGATCAACACCGGAGCCGAACCGTCAGCCGTCACGACGCCACTGGAGTTGGTGCCGCTGGGAAGCGGGGAGGTGAACGAGCGCTGTGTCAATGCCAGCAGCAGATCGCCGCGGTCGACTTCCTGGTTCTGGATCGCATGCCAGAGATCCTTGAGATAGCTCACGTTGGGGTTTGAATCTGGTCCGACCGGTTCGTCGCTGGTGCCGGGCGGCGGGCTGTCCGGGCTCGGCAGGTGTGGTACACCGTCGGCAGGTGCGGCCCCGCCCGTCCCGGTCACCGTCACCGTGGCGATCGGGACGACCGCGGTGTCGGTTTCGGTGCCCGTGGCGACCGCGTTATCCGCAGTCGCCGCGGTGTCAGTAGGCGCGCCGGTGTCCGCGGGCAACGGCGCAGCCGTCGTCGGCGCCACCACGGGCGCCACCACGGGCGGCACCACGGGCGGCACCACGGGCGGCACCGCCGGATCGGTCAGTACCGGGGACTGCGCGACCCCGCCACTCCAGCCGGCCTGAATGATTTGCGGGTCGCCCGCGTTGGTCAGCAGGCCGATTGAGGTGATCTGGTCGGCAGCCGGATCAATGCCGACGATGATGATGTCGTCCGGGACCACGCCGCCCTCGCTGATGGTGATCACGTCAAGCTCGGGCGCATCGGCCGGCAGGTCCTGCGGGGCCGCGCCGCCCTCGGGGTTATCCAGCGCGGCGACCGGTGGCTGCGAGGGGTCGGCGGGGGTGACCGACGCCGGTGGGCTGCTCACGGTGCGCGGTGTCGGGCCAGAGAGGCCGCGCCCGCACACCGGCCAGGCGCCTTTGCCCTGCGTCGCCAGCACCTGCTCGGCGATGGCGATCTGCTGTTCGCGGCTGGCCATATTGGCTGCCGGGGCGAACTGACCACCGCCGTGGGAGGACCAGGTGCCGGGGGAGAACTGCAACCCGCCCTGATAGCCGTTACCGGTATTGATGGACCAGTTGCCGCTGGATTCGCATCTCGCCACCTGATCCCATTCGGCATCGGTGGCTGCCTGGGACTGGGCGGCCATGCCGATGGCGCCGCCGCTGATGACGACACCGGTAACGGCGATCTTGGCGACACTGATCGATGAGCTCGTGGGCTTGCGGTGGCGTCCGGCCATAGTTCGATTCCTCTCTTCAACGCGCCTGCGCGGTCAGCTGTCGGGTGCGGCCGGGGAGGCTGCCCTGCCCCGCCTCGATCCGGCGGTGTTCGCGGTTCTCCCCGCTCGAATGGATGGAGCTCGGCGCGCGAAGCGGGGAGGGCCTGCCCCGACCGGGGGGCGAACCAAAATAAACGGTATCGGCTGGCGCGGGGTGCGTCACCTTTTCGGCAAAGGAGCGTTTCCCGGGGTGGCAAATTTTAAAGAAATCCTAAAACCCCAGGGCTACCGCAGGTAAGGAGACCTCGTGATCAGGCTGTGGCCACGGCGTGATGGATTCGTGATGTGACTTAAATCACTCCTAGCCGCCGGCGAAGGGCGGCAGAACGTCCAGGGTCTGATGAGCCAGCAGTGCAAGGGTCTGATCGCGAACGGCAACACCATCACAGAGGTATGAACACTTCTGTAGCACTAGTGCTAATTCATCACTCTGACCACACAGTTCACGCACGGCATCGGCGACCGTCGCCCCCGGCCCCAGCGTCATGACGTCGGACTCGGTTCCCGCGGCCGCACTTGCGGCAGCGAAAAACCGAACCGTCACTTCCACGGTGGGGGTGATATCGGTCATAGTCAGCCCCCGATCGCGCTCATCGGACGTTGCGGCTGGACGAAACCCGGGTCATTGATACCGTGCCCGGCGGCCTTGCGCCACATCGCGGCCCGCCACGCCGCCTCGAGTCCCGCGTCGTCGGCGCCGCCACGCAGCAGTCCGCGCAGATCGGTCTCCTGCGTCGCGAACAGGCAGTTGCGGACCTGGCCGTCCGCGGTAAGCCGGGTGCGGTCGCAGGCGGAGCAGAACGCATCCGACACCGAGGCGATGATGCCTACCGTGGCGGGTCCGCCGTCTACCAGCCACAGCCGCGCGGGTGCCGATCCGCGTGGGGCGGGATCGGCGCGAAGATCGAACGCGCTGCGCAGCGTCGCTTCGATTGCGCCGGCGCTCACGGTGGTTTCGCGGGTCCATTGCTGGTCGGCGTCGAGTGGCATCTGCTCGATGATGCGCAGCTGGTATCCGAACTTCAGGCAGAACCGCAGTAACTCGACTGCATCGCCGGGGCCGGTGCGGGGATCGAGGACGGCGTTGACTTTGATCGGACCCAGCCCGGCGGCGGCCGCGGCAGCCAGGCCGTCGAGCACCTCGTCGAGCCGGTTGCGTCGCGTGATGGCCGCGAAGTGTGCGGGGTCCAGGGTGTCCAGTGAGACGTTCACCCGGTCCAGACCGGCGTCGGCCAGTGCGCGCGCCCGAGCCGCCAGGCCCACACCGTTGGTCGTCAGCGCGATCTCCGGACGCGGATCCAACTGCGCTGTCGCGGCGACGACATCTTCAAGCCTCCGGTACAGCAGTGGCTCGCCGCCGGTGAACCGGATGCTGGTGACGCCCAGCCGGATAACGGCCAGTCGCAGCAGTCGGGCCAGCTCATCGGGTGTCAGGAGGTCGTCGCGGGGTAGCCAGTCCAGCCCCTCGGCCGGCATGCAGTAGGTGCAGCGCAGGTTACAGCGGTCGGTCAGGGAGACACGCAGATCGGTGGCCACCCGACCGAAGGTGTCGATCAGGGGACCGTGGCGTGGCATGTCATCCGGCAGAGGGTCGGGTTGGCCGCCGAAAGCCGGCAGGCCGAGCGTGATCAGGGTCATCTGCGTTCCCGCGCATGGTCGATTGCGACGATCGTGCGGTTGGCCAGTGCCAGTGGGACTCCGACAATGGTGATCGCCATCGGTACCGCGATGAGGATGTAGCCGATTGCCAGCCACAAGCCAGCCAACGGCAACCAGATGATGTTCAGGACCAGCCGCATGTCACCTCCGTCAGGTCAGGTCACCCTACCGAACTTCATGCGGCCACCTGCCTGGTCTGCGTTGAGTAGGATCGCTTCACGCGTCCTCCCCCGGAGCGACGCTTCGTCAAATTGCCTCCGCGAGACAAGCAGGTGAGACCAGTGCCGACCGGCAAGGTGAAGTGGTACGACGCCGACAAAGGGTTCGGCTTCCTCTCCCAGGAGGACGGCGAGGACGTCTATGTGCGTTCCTCGGCCCTGCCCGACGGCGTCGAGGACCTCAAGGCCGGCCAGAAGGTCGAGTTCGGCCTGGCTTCGGGCCGCCGCGGCCCGCAGGCGCTCAGTGTGACGTTGATCGACCCGCCGCCGAGTCTCATGCGGACCCGCCGGGAGGCGGCCGCCGCGGAGCACAAACACACCCCCGATGAGTTGCACGGCATGGTCGAGGACATGATCACGCTTTTGGAGGGTGCCGTTCAGCCCGAACTGCGCAAGGGCCGCTATCCCGATCGCAAGATCGCGCGACGGGTGTCCGAGGTGGTGCAGGCGGTCGCGCGCGAGCTGGACTCGTAGTTGCTCACTTCTCGTTGCTCACTTC
>NZ_JAEMSG010000010.1:20627-23714 GCF_016462945.1 Mycolicibacterium sp.
GTTGCTCACTTCTCGTTGCTCACTTCCAGTTCAGCCTGACTGACCATTCGGCGTGCGGAAGATCGCGTAGTTCGCCGTTCTGGTCCTGCACCAGGGTGAGCAGTTGCACCACCAATCCGACCGTTCTGCCGCGTTGCGGATCGAGGGTCGGAATGGTCACCGCCAGTCGGGTGTCGGGCCGGTAGACCGTGGTGGTGGTGTTCTTCTCATCCTCGTAGACGCGCAACAGCCGCCACGGTGCGCGGCTTATCGCGGTGGGCACCGACAGTTGGACCGGGTCGCGCTCGTTGACCGAAAGCTCGCCCTGCGCGACGTTTTTCGCGCAGTCGTTGAGGTTGATCACATTGCAGTACAGGTATGGGCCCACCCGGATCGTTTCGCCGCGGGAGTAGGCGCTGATTTCCGGCAGTGCGGTGCCGTGGTCGCGGGTGAGCAGCCACGCCCCCACTCCGGCGCCGGCTGAAGCCAGCACCACCAGCGCTGCCATGATCCAGCCGGTGAGTCGCTTCACCGTCGCGGCACCGCGGAGCGGCGCTCCGGTGAGGCCACCACCGGGCGATTGCCACCGAAGCCGGGGATCAGCGAGGCGCCGCGATGGCTCATGACGGTTTGCGCCAGGCCAAGGATCAACAGCGAGCTGATGGCGGTGAAGCCGACCCACAGTTCGGTATAGACGAGTACCCCCAGCGCGCCGCCGAGCACCCAGGCCAATTGGAGCAACGACTCCGAGCGGCCGAAGGCCGAGGCCCGCGATTCCTCCGGAAGGTCATCCTGCAGTGAGGCGTCCAACGACGCCTTGGCGATCGCACTGGCACCTGAGGTCACCAACGTCGCCACTGCGGCCGCGATCAGGCTTCCGCCGACCGCGGCGGCCACCGCCGCTATGGTGACCGCGATCGTTGCCCGCAGGACCAGCACCGACGGCCGGCCAAGCTGAAGGCGGGCAGCGGTGAAGTTGCCGGCGAAGCTACCGATGCCCGCGGCCGCCCCGATCATCCCCAGTATGCCCAGCTGGACCCAGCCGCTGGCGTCATGAGCCTTGGCGACGAACGCCGGATAGAGAAAAAGAAAGCCGACCATCGTCTTGATCGTGCAGTTGCCCCACAGCGCGGTGATGATGTTGCGGCCCAAGGGCTGCCGCGGCGATCCGATGATCTCAGTGGGTTCGTCGTCAAGCCAGCCCCAGTCTCCCTGTTTGCGGCCGTGGTAGCTCAGGGTGGTCGGAACCTCACCTTCGGTGACCTCTACCCATCGCGGGATGCGCATCGCAAGTGATGCGCCGGCCACGGTGACGAACACGACGACGAACAACGCGCCGGGCAGTTCAAATGCGGTAGAGAAGATGTACTCGACGCCGGCGGCGACACCGCCGCCGACGATCGTCCCGCCGATCAATCCGAACATCGTCAACCGCGAGTTCACCCGCACCAGGTCGATCGTCGGGGGCATTACCCGCGGCGTCACAGCACTGCGCAGCACCGAGAACGACTTGGACAGCACCATCATTCCCAGCGCGCACGGGTAGAGCACCCACGACCGATAGCCACCGGTGGCGCCGTCGTAGTTCATGATCAGCACCACCGCCAGCATGGTGCGCAGGAGGAACGATGTCGCAAGCGCCGCCCGGCGGCCGTGCTGCACCCGGTCCAGGGCCGGCCCGATCAGCGGGGCGATCACCGCGAACGGGGCGATGGTGATCAGCAGATAGAGCGCGACACGGCCCTTGCTCTCGCCGGTCGCCGCGGCGAAGAACAGTGTGTTGGCCAATGCCACCGCCATCGCGGAGTCCACCGCGAAGTTGGCCACCACCGGCCAGGTGAGGGCGGTCAGGCCGGACTTGTCGGCCCCGTCGGCGGTGGCGGCCCGCTGGACCATCTCATACATCCGCGAACCCATCTCGCGGCTGCGCATGGCCGCCGTGCGGCCGACGGTGACCCGTCCGTCGCTGTCGGCCGGTTCATCGGCAAAGTGGTTCTGAGCACGAATGCGGTCGGTGTCCAGGGGTGGCAGGTAGCGGTTGGCGTTGATCGCGTCCTCGCGCCGGCCGTACTCGACGCGCCGTCCGTCGCCTTTGTCACTGGGATAGGCCGTGTCACTGGGATAATTCGCCATGCCCGGATGCGCGCGGACGTTGCGGCGGACCGGGCCTGGTCCCGACCCCGCGCTGGGATGCACACGCCGTCGTCCGGACACGATGACGATTGTCCCCCATGCGGACATCGCAGGCGCGCAGCCGACCGGTGTGGCTGTGCCGATGCCCGGTGAGGCAAGATTGTCGGCGATGGACACCCAAATCGACACCGCAGATCCCACGGCCCCGGCGGCGAAGCCATCGGACGCTGTGGCCGCACTCCTGAGCGGAGCCGCCGACCATGCGCGCCAGGCGGTCGTCGAGTTCAGCGGCGACACCGTCGGGGACTACCTCGGCGTCGCGTTCGAGGACGAAGCCGCGGCCACCCACCGGTTCCTGGCCGCCATGCCGGGTTATCAGGGCTGGCAGTGGGCCGTGGTGGTCGCCGCCTACCCCGGGGCCGAACACGCGACGGTCAGTGAGGTGGTGCTGGTTCCGGGTCCGGCAGCGCTCCTGGCCCCGCAGTGGTTGCCATGGGAGGAGCGCGTCCGCCCCGGCGACCTCGGTGCCGGCGATCTGCTGGCGCCGCTTCCCGACGACCCGCGGCTGGTGCCGGGTTACGTGGCGACCGGCGACCCCGCGATCGATGAGGTTGCCTTCGCGGTCGGCTTCGGTCGACGCCGGGTACTGAGCGCCTATGGTCGCGACGACGCCGCCCAGCGCTGGCATGACGGCGACCACGGGCCCGGATCGTCGATGGCACGGGCCACCAAGAGAACGTGTCGCGACTGCGGGTTCATGGCCCCGCTGGCCGGGGCTCTCGGCGTGATGTTCGGCGTGTGCTGCAACGAGATGTCCGCAGACGGTCAGGTAGTCGACTTCACCTACGGGTGCGGTGCGCACTCCGATACCCCGGCCCCGCCGGGAACCGGCTCACCGATGTACGAGCCCTACGACGACGGCGTGCTCGAGGTTGTCGAAGCTCCGCCGACTGAGGCCCAGACGGAGGTCACCGA
>NZ_JAEMSG010000010.1:23814-39051 GCF_016462945.1 Mycolicibacterium sp.
CTGGTTCATGCCCTCGAGCAGTTCCTTCTCAAAGGCGCCGACTCCGCCGAGCGCTGCCTTCGTCACCGCGGTGGATACCGCCCTCACCCCGTTCTCGGCGTGCCGTGTCTCCACTAGGCGGGTGCCGGTCGCGGTCGGCTCGAGTTCGTAGCTCCATACGCTGGTGTTCAAAGGGATTCGGAAGGCCAGCTTGCGGTCCGGGACTACTTCGGTGATGACCGAGGTGGTCGGCCAGATAAGCATGTTGCGGCGGTTGATGTTGAGCGTGTGGGTACCTGGTCGCAACGGACCGAGCAGTTTCATCACCCGGCACTGCGGGCTCCACTGCGGCATCCGGCTCAGATCCGAGACGAGACTCCAGACCTTGCTGACGGGTGCGTTGATTTCGATCTCTGCCTGCAACAGTGGCGCCGCCATGGTTCTCCTTCGATTGTTAGCGAGTATCTAGACCGGTTTGCGCGCCCCGCACACCGCGCCGCGCCGCTGAGCGTTGCCAGAGGAAAAGCGACAACCCGAACACCCCGACGGCCAGTCCGGCCAGAGTGGTCGGGCGCCAACTGTGTAACGCGGGAACGGTGAATGCCGCGATGTTGGCCAGTGCCCAGAGCGCCGCGCCCACCGCGATCACCGGCCACGGATCCATCAACGCGGGCGACAGCGGCGGAGGGGTCGGTTCGGAATCGGGCGACATTGCTCTTCACCGTAACCTAGCGACGTGGACGGCCCCGACGTCATCGATATCACCGATCCCGACGATGGACGGGTTGACGACTTCCGCGACCTCAACAGCATCGACCGCAGACCCGACCTGCCGGGAGGCAAGGGTCTGGTGATCGCCGAGGGTGTGCTGGTGGTGCAACGCATGCTGGTATCGCGATTCACCCCGCATGCGTTCCTGGGCACCGACCGTCGGCTGGCTGAACTCGGCGGCGACCTCGCCCATACGGGGGCGCCGTTCTACCGAGCCTCAGCGGAGGTGATGGCCGAGGTGATTGGTTTTCACCTCAACCGCGGGGTGCTGGGTATTGCGCGCCGCCAGCCGGAGTTGACCATGGCGCAGGTACTCACCGGTGCGCGCACCGTCGTGGTGCTGGAGGGCGTCAACGACCACGAGAACCTGGGCTCGATCTTCCGCAATGCGGCCGGCCTTGGTATCGACGCGGTCATCTTCGGCGCCGGCTGCGCCGACCCGCTGTATCGGCGTGCGGTGCGGGTGTCGATGGGTCATGCGCTCCTGGTTCCTTTCGCCCGGGCCCGGCACTGGCCGGGTGATCTGGAGCTGTTGCGCAACAACGGTTTTTGGCTGCTCGCCATGACACCCGACTCGCAAGCCCGCACACTGGCCGACGCGATGGGCGCACTGGTAGGGCAGAAAGTGGCGGTGCTGGTCGGGGCGGAGGGGCCGGGGCTCACCGAGACCGCGATGCGAGCCAGTGATGTTCGGGTGCGCATCCCGATGTCACGCGGCACTGACTCGCTCAACGTCGCGATCGCGGCCGCATGCGCGTTCTACGAGCGAGTCCGGAGTGCCGGAAGTCGGGACCGATAACCTGTGCGCATGCCCGACGATTCGACGCCCTGGGGAACCGGCCTGACCGTGGCCGCTTTCGTGGCAGCGGTCGCCGGTGCGGCGATCGTCGTCTTGAGCACCGGCATGACCCGGGTGAACCCACTGGTGTCGGTCGCGCTGAACCTCGTTGCCGTCGGTGGCCTGGCCCCCACGCTATGGGGCTGGCGGCGGGTTCCGGTTAAAAGGTGGTTCGTGCTGGGTGCGGCCGTCGGGGTAGCCGTCGGCTGGATAACGCTGGCGGCTTTGGCTATCCGTTAATCAGCGTTCACCGCTGGAGCGCACGCCGAGCAGGACGTCCTCCCACGCCGGTACCGCGGGTTTGCGTTTGTTCCGGGCGGTCGGAGCTGGCCGCTGCTGCTCGTCAGCCGCAGCGACTGCCGGCACGGGTGCTGCGGGCTGCCCCTCGAACCCCAGTTGCGCCACCGGCGCCACCTGCCGCAGTGGACGTTCGAACTCCGGGTCGATCAGTTCGCTGGCAGACTCGTCAATCGCGGTGATGGTGCCGCCGTGCGCACCCGGGGTGAACCGGAAATGCGCGAAGTTCTCCGACAGTCCCGCCTGCCAGCCCATCCGCACCGTCCAGCGACCGTCGTCGGTGCGCCAGGCGTCCCAATCGGTGGCCTCAGAGCTCAAACCACGCTCCGACAGTGAGGCGGTGATGGTCTCCAGCAGCGTCTCCACTGCCGGTCCATCGGCCAGCACGGGGTGGGCGGCGGTGGCCAGTTCGGCGGCGCGCCGCCGTTCCAGCAACACCGGATGAGCGAAGCGCTCAACCTTGGACACGTCCACGCCGGCCGCCTCGGCAACCTCCTCGACCGTTGCGCCCGCGCGGATGCGGGACTGAATATCTTTGGGACGCACCACGCCTTTGACCTCACTGTCTCGTGCGGTCTGGCCCAGCCACGACCGGTCGCCGCGCACCGCAGCACGCAGTCGGTCGTCTACCCGAACCAGGAATTTGTCGGCGGGGTCGCCACCTTCGCAAATGATGTGCTTGCCGTCGACATCGAGACCGATGAGAATAAGCTCCCGCATGTCGACCTCCTTTGAACCGGAATCTAACCCAGCCCGCGGTGACCTGAAGAAAGCGACACGCCGCTGTTACAGATGGGTTTAGAGGTGTTCGACGACCCAGTCCACACACTGTGTCAGCGCGCTGACGTCATCGGGATCGATCGCCGGAAACATCGCCACCCGCAACTGGTTGCGGCCCAGCTTGCGATACGGCTCGGTATCGACGATGTCGTTGGCCCTCAGCACCGTGGCGACGGCCGCGGCGTCGACCTCCTCGCTGAAGTCGATGGTGCCGACCACCTGGGACCGCAGCGTCGGATCGGCGACGAACGGGGTCGCGTATGCCGAGGCCTCGGCCCACGAGTAGAGCCGGGATGATGAGTCGGCGGTGCGCTTGACCGCCCAGTCCAGTCCACCCTGGCCGAGCATCCAGTCGACCTGCTCGGCCATCAGAACCAGCGTGCCGATCGCCGGGGTGTTGTAGGTCTGGTTCTTGAGACTGTTGTCCACCGCTATCGGCAATGACAGAAATTCGGGTACCCACCGGCCCGATTTCGCGATCACCTCCACGCGGGCCAGCGCGGCGGGCGACAGGATCGCCAGCCACAGCCCGCCATCGCTGGCGAAACTCTTCTGGGGCGCGAAGTAGTAGGCGTCGCAGTCGGCCATGTTTACCGGCAAGCCGCCGGCCCCGGAGGTGGCGTCGATGAGCACCAGCGCATCCCCGGACCCCTCGGGGCGGCGGACGCCGAGGGCGACCCCGGTCGAGGTCTCGTTATGCGCCCAGGCGATCGCATCCGCGGATGGATCGGCCTGCGGCACCGGCGCACTGCCGGCGTCGGCCTTGATGATGATCGGCTCGCCCACAAAGGGGTTGGCCGCCACGGCTGAGGCGAACTTTGCACTGAACTCACCAAAGGTCAGGTGCAGCGACCTGGTGTCGATCAGGCCGAACGCCGCGGCGTCCCAGAACGCCGTCGCCCCGCCGTTGCCGAGGATCACCTCATAGCCCTCGGGCACCGAGAACAGTTGCCGCAGCCCGTCACGGATCCGGCCCACCAGGTTCTTCACCGGCGCCTGCCGATGCGAGGTGCCGAACAGTGCGGCGGCGCTTCCGCTCAGCGCGGCTAATTGCTCATGGCGCACCTTGGATGGACCGCAACCGAAGCGTCCGTCGGCGGGCTTGAGGTCGGCGGGGATCGTGAGCCCGGAGATGTCAGCCATGACCTCACCCTAGGATCTGGGGCCCGAGTCCGGAAATCAGGGTGATCAGCTCGGTGCCCGTCGGGTGCTCACCCCGATCGGCCACCCCGGTACCGGCTTCGATGACCGCAGAACGGCATCAACGGGGCCCCGGGCGTACGGTGATGCTGTGGTTGATCGAGATGGCCTACTACCCGCGCACCACCTCGCGGCGATGCGCGTGGAGTACGGCTCGGTGGAGAAGGACGGCAGTGCTGACCTGGATGTCGACTGGCTGGCCGATGGCTGGCTTTCCTTGCTGCACAGGTGGATCGACGAAGCGGCTGAGGCGGGGATCGCCGAGCCCAATGCGATGGTCCTGGCCACCGTCGAGGCCGGCCGGCCGGTTACCCGCACGGTCCTGTGCAAGAACGTCGATACCGATGGTGTCACCTTCTACACCAACTACGACTCAGCCAAGGGCGCCGATCTGGCGGCCACGCCGTATGCATCGGTGACCTTCCCGTGGTACGAACTAGGCCGGCAGCTGCACGTTCGCGGCGAGGTCACCAAGGCCAGTGCCGAGGAGACCGCGGAGTACTGGTCGCGGCGCCCGCGCGGATCGCAACTGGGCGCGTGGGCATCGGCGCAGTCCCGCCCGATCTCATCTCAGGCCGCGCTGATGGCGCAGTTGGCCGAGGTGACGCAGCGCTTCGCCGATGAAGAGGCGGTTCCGGTCCCGCCGCATTGGGGCGGCTACCGCATCGCGGCCGAGGTCGTCGAGTTCTGGCAGGGCCGAGAGAACCGTATTCACAACCGTATTCGCGTCATACCGCATAGCGATGGCGTGGCAGAGCATATCGAGCGTCTGCAGCCCTGAGGGGTGAGCGCAGAGGACGCCGGCTCGCGGCGGCGGCTGTTCGCGGACACCACGCCGCTGCGAACACGGGACTTCCGGCGTCTGTGGCTGGCCGGCATCGTGACGGTGATCGGGGGCAATCTCACCATCTTCGCCGTCCCCGTCCAGTTATACGCATTGACCCGAAGCTCCGCCTACGTGGGACTGGCTGGACTGTTCGCGTTGGTGCCCCTGGTCGTGTTCGGGTTGCTGGGTGGCGCCTGGGCTGATGCCATGGATCGCCGCCTGCTGCTCATCATCACGTCATGCGGGTTGGCGCTGGCCTCGGTGCTGTTGTGGGCACAGGCCGCTCTGGCATTGAACAACGTCTGGGTGATACTTCTGCTGTTGTCGGTGCAGCAGTCGTTCTATGCGGTCAATTGGCCCACCCGGGGCGCGGCAATCCCGCGCATGGTGCCGATCGAGCAACTGCCTGCCGCCAATTCGCTGAATATGACCGTGCAGCAGTTCGGTGCGATCATCGGCCCGCTACTGGCCGGGATTCTGCTGCACTGGGTCGACCTGCCGACGCTGTACCTGATCGATGCTGTGACATGCGTGGTCCCGATCTGGGCTACCTTTCGGCTGGCATCGATGCCGGCTACCGAATCTGTTGGGGCGCAAGGACAGTCGCGGTGGGGCATCGGTGCGGTACTGGAAGGCTTTCGCTACCTGGCCGGCAACCAGGTGGTGTTGATGTCGTTTGTAGTCGACATCATCGCGATGGTATTTGGTATGCCGCGTGCGTTGTTCCCGCAGATGGCGCACGAGAGCTTCGGGGGTCCGGTTGACGGCGGCACCACGATGGCGTTACTGGCCGCAGCGATCGCAGCCGGAGCGGTCGCCGGCGGGGTCTTCTCCGGCTGGTTTCCGCGTGTCCGCCGCCAGGGTATGGCTGTCGTGGTCGCCATCATGGTGTGGGGTGTTGCGATCATCGGCTTCGGACTTGCCGGCGGTTTGGCCGGCGGACGGGGTGGGTCGATGTTGTGGATTGCGTTGGCATTCCTCGCGTTAGGCGGGGCGGCCGATATGGTCTCGGCTGCATTTCGGTCCACGATCCTGCAGGAGGTTGCCTCCGACGATCTGCGTGGGCGGTTGCAGGGGGTGTTCATCGTCGTCGTCGGCGGTGGCCCGCGACTGGCAGACGTCGCGCACGGAAGCGCCGCGGCGGTGGTTGGCACCACCCTTGCCGCGACGGGCGGTGGAGTGTTGGTAGTGGTCGGTGTGTTGTTAGCGGTGACTGCCGCGCCGGCGTTCCTTCGGTACCGGCCGACGTACTGAATGAACGCTGACCGGTGTGGGCGCGCCGAATTGAGATCCCGCCTATCATCGGCAACGTGCCCAATCGCACGGGGGACGCAGCTCTTGGGCTGCGAGAGCTCAAGAAACAACGGACGCGCGCCGCGATCGTCGGTGTTGCAGCCACGCTGTGTGCCCAGCAGGGGTATGAGAACACCACCGTGGATCAGATCGCCGGCGCTGCGGAGGTTTCGCCGCGAACATTCAGTCGTTACTTCCCTAATAAGGAAGCGGTTATCGGCGCGCTGATCGAGGAGACCGTCGAGCACGTGGCCGCCGCCCTGGCCCGCCAGCCGGATGACATCACCGAACATGATGCGCTGGTGCGCGCCCACGTCGAGGTGTTCCGGGCCGCGGAGCGAGGCGAGCCCGGGGCGATGTCCTTCGACCGGGTCAGAGGTTTCCTGCAGATCGTCAACAGCTCACCCATGCTGAGCCTGGCTGCGTTCACATTCCGCCCGGATGGGGGCCAACCGACGCGGTGATTCAGGCGATGGCCGCCCGGATGGGAGTGACCGCGCAGCACCCGGCAATCCGGATTCTGTTCGACACCTGGGCGGTCCTGATGGCGGTCGCGTGTGGCAGCCCAGGCATCGATGTCAGCGATCCCGGCCGCGTCAGCGACCGCATCGAGTCGACGTACGAGATTTTCGCCCAGCTCTGGCAGCCCTGGTATCCCCTGGATCTGCCCCGATAAGGTCATTGGGGAATACGTCGACTAGGTTCATCCGAGGGACGGATCGCTCAACGCCGTCGAATGCGCAAGATTAGGGGTGGATGTGGCCGCTACCGACGAGACCGCCGCGCTGCGTTATCCCGGCGGGGAACTGGACCTGGAGATCGTCCACGCCACCGAGGGTTCGGACGGGATCGCACTGGGGCCGCTGCTGGCCAAGTCCGGTTACACCACTTTCGACCAGGGATTCGTCAACACTGCGTCGACCAAGAGCGCCATCACCTATATCGACGGCGACGCCGGAATCCTGCGCTATCGCGGCTACCCGATCGACCAGCTGGCGGAGAAGTCGACCTTCATTGAGGTGAGTTATCTGCTCATCTATGGCGAGCTGCCGACCCCCGGCCAACTCGAGCAGTTCACCACCCAGATTCAGCGGCACACCATGCTGCACGAAGACCTCAAGCGGTTCTTCGACGGCTTCCCCCGCAACGCCCACCCGATGCCGGTGCTGTCCAGTGCCGTCAACGCACTGAGCGCCTATTACCAGGACTCGCTGGACCCCCTGGACCATGCCCAGGTGGAACTGTCCACAATTCGGCTGCTGGCCAAGCTCCCCACCATCGCCGCCTACGCCTACAAGAAATCGGTCGGCCAGCCATTCCTTTACCCCGACAACACGCTGAGCCTGGTGGAGAACTTCCTGCGGATGACGTTCGGCCTGCCGGCGGAGCCCTATATGTGTGATCCGGAGATCGTCCGGGCACTGGACATGCTGCTGATACTGCATGCCGATCACGAACAGAACTGTTCAACTTCGACGGTCCGCCTGGTCGGCTCATCCCAGGCCAATCTGTTCACCTCGATCTCCGGTGGCATCAATGCGCTGTGGGGCCCCCTGCACGGCGGGGCCAACCAGTCGGTACTGGAGATGTTGGAGACGATCCGGGCCGAAGGCGGCAACGTGCAGGAGTTCGTCCGCAAGGTCAAGGACCGCGAAGACGGCGTCAAGCTGATGGGCTTCGGGCACCGGGTGTACAAGAACTACGACCCGCGGGCGCGCATCGTCAAGGAGCAGGCTGACAAGATCCTCGGCAGGCTCGGCGGCGACGACGACCTGCTCGGCATCGCCTTGGCCCTCGAGGAGGCGGCGCTCACCGACGACTACTTCGTGGAGCGCAAGCTTTACCCGAACGTCGACTTTTACACCGGCCTGATCTACCGAGCGATCGGCTTCCCGACCCGGATGTTCACCGTGCTGTTCGCCCTCGGCCGGCTGCCGGGGTGGATCGCGCACTGGCGCGAGATGCACACCGAGCCCAATAAGATAGGGCGGCCCCGGCAGATCTACACCGGTTACGGCGAACGTGACTACGTTAACCTCGGCGTTAACCTCGGCGGTCGCTGAGCTTTCTCGCGTCGGTCATTGCGCTGGTGACGCTGGGTCGAGAATTCCAGCCGCGGGTCACCCGTGCCTACTGCGGTGGGTCCGGCTACGGTAGGCGCCGTGACGACAAAACCCGAAATCGAGTTCCCCGACGGACCCCCGCCCACCGAACTGGTCAGCACCGACCTCGTCGTCGGTGACGGCGACGAAGCCAGCCCAGGCGCTACCGTCGACGTGCACTACGTGGGTATCGAGTTCGACACCGGCGAGGAGTTCGACAGCTCCTGGAATCGTGGCGACTCCATCGTGTTTCCGCTGCGCGGCCTTATTGCAGGCTGGCAGGACGGCATCCCCGGCATGCGGGTGGGCGGGCGCCGGCAGTTGGTGATCCCACCCGAGCAGGCCTACGGTCCAGCCGGTTCCGGTCACCGGCTGTCCGGCAGGACGCTGATTTTCGTCATCGATCTGCTGGGCGTCGAGTGATCCGCGCACACAGGTGTTTTCTGGACCGGCAGGTTATTGAATCCGCAACACGAAACCCACGCCGCGCACCGTATGAAGTAGTCGGGGTGCACCGCCGGCCTCCAGCTTGCGTCGCAGATAACCGATGAAAACGTCGACGACATTGGTATCTGCGGCGAAGTCGTAGCCCCACACCAGTTCCAGGAGCTGGGCGCGGCTCAGTACGGCGGTCTTGTGTTCGGCGAGTACGGCCAGTAGATCGAACTCGCGTTTGGTGAGGTCGACGTCCACACCGTTGACCCGGGCACGGCGGCCAGGGATATCGACCTCCAACGGCCCCATCTGGATGGTCTCCGAGGAGAACGTCGCTGTGGCGCCGCGGCGACGCAGCAGCGCCTTGACCCGGGCCACCAGTTCGGCCAACACGAATGGCTTGACCAGGTAGTCATCGGCGCCGGCCTCCAGACCGGCCACCCGGTCGTCCACCGAGCTGCGGGCCGAGAGCACACACACCGGCACGTCATTGTCCATCGCGCGCAGTGCGGTCACTACGCTCACGCCGTCGAGCACGGGCATATTGATGTCGAGCACGATCGCGTCCGGGCGGGTCTCGGTCGCGCTGCGCAGGGCCTCGGCGCCATCGACGGCGGTGGAGACCTCGAACCCGGACAGTCTCAGCCCGCGCTCCAGTGACGCCAACACATCGGGATCGTCGTCGACCACCAGTACGCGTGGCGGAGCCGAGCTTGGGTCCATGGGGTCTATCTTGCCGGATCACCGTGCATACAGGTGGGAGGCTTGGCCGTGACATGATCTAGAGCAGCTGATAGGGAGACGATTCGGTAGTGGACGACGTGAAATCCGGAGGACTCGGGTCGGATCCTCCGATCGCTTGGTTGCCTAACCGGTCCGATCCTTCGATCGCTGCACGGCCCGCCCGCGTCCATTCGGCGTCGGACCTGCTGCGGCTCTTGCCGTATCTGATGCCCTATCGGGCGCGCTGGCTGGCCATGATCGTCATCGCGATCGCCAGCCTGGTCGCGACCGTCGCCATTCCGCTGATGACCAAGGCGGTGATCGACGGGCCGGTGCGCAACCGCGACCAACACGGTTTATGGGTGCTGGGTTCGGTCGCTGTCGCGGTCGGGATCACGGAGGCGACGCTGTGGTTCATCCGCCGCTGGCTGGTGTCGCGCGCAACCATGGCAGTGGAAACCGATATCCGCAACGATCTCTACGCCCGGCTACAGATCCTGCCGATGTCATTCCACGGGCGGTGGCAGTCCGGGCAGTTGCTGTCGCGAATCATGAATGATCTGAGTACGATTCGCCGACTGTTGTCATTCGGACTGATCTTACTCATGCTCAATATTCTGCAGATTATCGCGGTGACGGGGATCCTGCTGGTGATGTATTGGCCGCTTGGGGTGGTGGTGCTGCTTTCAGTGGTGCCCGTTACCGTCACTGTGCTGCATTTCGAACGCACCTTCACCCGGTTGTCGCGCCAGGCTCAGGATCAGGCCGGCCATGTCGCAACCCACGTGGAGGAGGCGGCGTTGGGGCTTCGGGCGGTGAAGTCCTTCGGACGTGCGGACTATGTTTACGATCGCTTCGACGAGCAGGTAACGGCGCTCTATGACACCCAGATCCGTAAGGTCTCGGTCTCGGCGAAGTTCTGGACGCTGCTTGAGATCATCCCCAACATCAGTCTGGTCGTGGTGCTGGGGCTCGGTGCGCTGGCGGCCGGCCGCGGCTTGGTCACCCTCGGAACACTGGTCGCATTCATCACCATGATGCTGTCACTGGTGTGGCCGATCGCATCGCTGGGCTTCCTGATCTCGATGACCCAGGAGGCGATGACCGCTGCTAATCGGATCGCCGAGATATTCGACGCGGAAATGGAGATCACCGATGGTTCCCGGTCGGACGCACCGCTCATTGGCCGACTGGAGTTGGACGACGTCGGATTCCGATTCCCCGATTCCAACACCTGGGTGTTGCGCCATGTCAGCGTGACCGTCGAGCCCGGCCAGACCCTGGCACTCGTCGGCGCGACCGGTTCCGGCAAGTCCGTTCTGGCGGCCCTGCTGCCTCGACTCTACGACGTCACCGAGGGGTGCATCCGGATTGACGGCATCGACATCCGGGACCTCACGCTGGATGCGCTGCGGGAGCAGGTGGCCGTCGCGTTCGAGGACCCGATCCTGTTCTCGATGTCGGTGACCGAGAATCTCTGTCTGGGCCGTTCCCGCGATGATCCCGCCACCGACGCCGAAATAGAGAGCGCCATCGAGATCGCCGCTGCGCAGTTCGTCTATGAATTGCCCTTCGGCCTCCAGACCCGCATCGGTGAGCAGGGGCTTAGCCTGTCCGGCGGACAGCGTCAGCGACTGTCGCTGGCCCGGGCGATTCTGGCCCGGCCGAGCATTCTGGTTCTCGACGACACACTCTCTGCACTCGATGTCCATACCGAAGCGAGGGTTACCGAGGCGTTGCGTCGAGTGCTCGGTGACGTTACCGGAATTCTTGTCGTACATCGCGCGTCAACGGTATTGCTGGCCGACAAGGTCGCGTTGCTCGACACCGTCGACCAAGCCGGAACGATCACCCACATCGGGACACATGAGGAACTACTGGCCACTGTCCCGCGCTATCGCTACCTGCTGGCTGCCGACGACGAACTCGATGACGGGGCCGAGCCTCGGCCACAGTGGGAGGATGATGCCGACCGTCAACAACTCGACCATGTCTACGAGGAAGCCGTCGGGCAGCGGACCGCCTCCCGTCTCCCCGATGGATATGTCGCTGCGGAGCGCACCCGATGACGGCCGTCGAATGGCGCGGCCAGCTGGACGAGCAGCCCGACGACCTTCCGATCGATGAGGCTATCCCGCTTCGTCGCGAGGCACGCGCGCTGCTTGGCAATCTGCTCCTTCCGTATCGGATGACCCTCGGTCTGCTCGCGGTGGTTGTGATCGTGGAAAATATTGCCCGGCTGTCGGTTCCGCTGCTGGTTCAGCGTGGTATCGACCACGCAATCCCGGCGCTGTCGGCGGGTGGCTCGGCGGGGGAGCTGACCGCGGTCGTGGTGGCGTTGTGTGCGCTGGCGGTGGTCCAGGCGGCCAGCCGACTCTTCTTCCTTCGTACCTCGGGGCGGATCGGCCAGCGGGTTCTGCTCGAACTTCGCCGTCGACTGTTCCGTCATTTTCAAGCCCTCGATGTCGCGTTCCACGACCGCTATACCTCGGGCCGGGTGGTCAGCCGGTCAACCAATGACGTCGAGGCAATCCAAGAGATGTTGGAGAACGGTCTTGACAGCCTGGTGACCGCGGTGCTGACCTTATTCGGCACGGCAATCCTGTTGGTGGTACTTGATTTTCGGCTCGGGATGATGTGTCTTGCCGTTTTTCCGCTTTTGGTCGCGCTGGTGTCGTGGTTCTCGACCGAGTCCGCCAAGACCTACCGCAAAGTGCGGGAGAGCGCGGCGCTGGTGATCGTCCAGTTCGTCGAAACGATGACCGGGATCAAGGCTGTCCAGGCCTACCGTCGCGAGCCGCGCAATCAGCAGATCTTCGAGGCAGTGGCCGATGGCTACCGGGTGGTCAACGAGCGCACGTTCCGATTGCTGGCCATTTTCATGCCAGCCGTCAAGCTCGTCGGCAACCTCGCAACCGGCGCGGTGTTGCTTTACGGTGGTTACCTGGTGCTGCACGGCCGGATGACCATCGGCACCCTGGCTGCGTTCCTGCTCTATCTCCGAATGTTCTTCGAACCGATGCAGGAGATCTCGCAGTTCTTCAACACCTTCCAGTCGGCGTCGTCGGCGCTGGAGAAGATGGCCGGCGTTCTCAGCGAGAAGCCCCGCATCGCCGATCCGGTTCTGCCGGTGCGCATGGAGCAGGTGCGTGGCGAAATCGTCTTGCGGGACGTACATTTCGGGTATCTACCGGATCATCCGATACTTCGCGGGATGACGCTGACGGTACCGGCCGGTCAGACCGTTGCACTTGTCGGCACCACGGGTGCGGGGAAGACAACCATCGCCAAATTGATCGCCCGGTTCTACGACCCGGACATCGGATCGGTCACCCTCGATGGTGTCGACTTGCGCAGTCTCGACCAGACCGAACTCCGTCGTCATATCGTGATGGTGACCCAGGAGAACTTTCTGTTCTCCGGAACCGTCGCTGACAACATCCGGTTTGGCCGGCCCGATGCCACCGACGCCGAAGTTTGCGCGGCTGCGGCAGCGGTGGGCGCCGAGGAGTTCATCGCAGCGCTGCCCGACGGCTACGGCACCGACGTCGCCAAGCGGGGTGGGCGGCTTAGTGCAGGCCAGCGCCAACTGGTGGCATTCGCCCGGGCCTTCCTCGCTGATCCGGCGGTATTGATCCTTGACGAGGCGACGTCCTCGCTCGATATCCCCAGTGAACGTCTGGTGCAGCGCGCACTGCAGACCGTGCTGGCCGAACGCACGGCGCTGATCATCGCTCACCGACTCTCCACCGTTGCGATCGCCGATCGCGTGCTGGTCCTCGAACGCGGAGGCGTCGTCGAGGACGGAAAACCCGCTGGGCTCATCGGTTCCGGCGGCCGCTATGCGGCGTTACACCGAGCCTGGATCGACTCGCTGGCATAGCGCCACGTCAGGGACGAAGAATTACCGCTCAGCAGAGGCCAGTAGGCTGGCCGCATGCCTGCTGGAACTAGTTCTTCGCGATGATCGGTGTCGAACGTGTCGGTGACGTGACAACCATCGAGTTGCAACGTCCGCAGCGGCGAAATGCGCTGAACACCGAATTGGTCGACACATTGCGGGAGGCAGTGCAGAAAGCCGCCGCTGACGACGTCCGGGCCATCGTGCTGACCGGAGCGGGCACCGTGTTCTGCGCGGGGGCCGATCTGTCCGGCGATGTGTTCGCTGCCGACTTCCCAGGCAAGGCGATCGCGCTGAACCTGGCTATCGACGCAGCACCGATGCCGGTGATCGCTGCGATCAACGGCCCGGCAATTGGGGCGGGTGTCCAGTTGGCGATGGTCTGCGATCTCCGGGTGGTCGCCCCGGAAGCCTATTTTCAGTTTCCGGTTGCGAAATACGGCCTGGCCCTGGATAACTGGAGCATCCGTCGACTGTCCTCGCTGGCCGGCTATGGCCGGGCCCGCGGCATGTTGCTGGCCGCGGAGAAGCTGGATGCCCAGACCGCCTTACACACCGGTATGGCAAACCGGATCGGCACCCTGGCTGACGCACAGGCCTGGGCCGCCGAGATCGCCGGGCTGGCGCCACTGTCGCTGCGGCACTCCAAGCGAGTGCTCAATGATGACGGTGCTTACCACGAGCAGGCCGGACTGCATAAGGAACTCTTCGACCAGGCATGGGGTAGCCAGGACGTGATCGAGGCACAGGTTGCCCGGGTCCAGAAGCGCACCCCGAGGTTTGGGGGGGCCTGAGCGACGTGCCCGGTCTCCCAGGTGTCGATGGGCTGCTGCCGGCCGGCAAGGCGGCACTGCGACTGGCCGCCGGAACTGCGTCGCTGGCCGCCGGCGGCTGGGTGCTGAGTGCACTACGGGAGGCGCCGGCGGCCCTGGGAGCGAGCCCGGCCGCTATTCGCGAGGCCGCCGCCCGCTCCCCGAACTACCGCGGCGGGGTCTTCTGCAATCTCGAAGCGGGTTCCGCCCTGAACCTCGATGTCGAGGAGAACCGGCTGATGATCTTCGATGTGATCGCCGGCAACTCCGAGAGCCGGCCGAAGTCCGCTATCCCGCTGGCTGATCCGCCGTCGAGGCCCGGAACCGAACCGCTCGCGGTCACCTGGCTGGGCCACGCCACCGCACTGCTGGAGATCGACGGCTACCGACTGCTCACCGACCCGGTGTGGAGCCAGCGTTGCTCGCCGTCGCGCACGGTGGGCCCGCAGCGCCTGCATCCGCCACCACTCCCACTTGAGTCGTTGCCCGCACTGGACGCCGTGGTGATCAGCCACGATCACTACGACCACCTCGATATGCAGACGGTGCGAGCGCTGGCCCGTACTCAACGCGCTCCATTCGTCGCGCCGCTGGGGGTCGGGGCACACCTGCGCGAGTGGGGCGTACCGTCGGCGCGCATTATCGAACTGGACTGGAACGCCGGTACCAGCATCGGCGACCTGAGGCTGGTCTGCACTCCGGCCCGGCACTTCTCCGGGCGATTCCTGTCCCGCAACAACACGCTGTGGGCTTCCTGGGCTGTGCTCGGGCCTGCGCATCGCGCCTATTTCGGTGGTGACACCGGATACACCCGCAGCTTCGCCGATATCGGCGCTGAGCACGGTCCGTTCGACCTCACCCTGCTACCCATCGGCGCCTACAACAAGTCATGGCCTGATATCCATATGAACCCCGAGGAAGCCGCGCAGGCCCACTGTGACCTCAATGGCGAACACGTCGGCCACGGTGTGCTGGTTCCGATCCACTGGGCGACTTTCCGGCTCGGTCCGCATCCCTGGGCAGAGCCGGCCGAGCACCTTGTCGAGGCCGCCGCAGCCGCGGGTGTCGATATTGCCATGCCCAAGCCGGGCGGTCGAGTGGTCCCGTCGGCGCCCTCGGCGCCTGATTGGTGGTGGCAGTTGTGAGAGGCTGCCGCGCCACGGTGGAGGTCCTTGATGATGACAAGATAGGGAGGGTGTTCCGATGAGCCGCTTGCGCGAAGAGCAGGGTGTTCCGATGAGCCGCTTGCGCGAAGAGCAGGGTGTTCCGATGAGCCGCTT
>NZ_JAEMSG010000010.1:39151-42650 GCF_016462945.1 Mycolicibacterium sp.
AGGGTGTTCCGATGAGCCGCTTGCGCGAAGAGCAGGGTGTTCCGATGAGCCGCTTGCGCGAAGAGCAGGGTGTTCCGATGAGCCGCGCCGCCGCCGGCCTCGCCGATGCCGAGGTCGCCGCCCGGATCGCCGAGGGTAAAACCAATGACGCGCCGGGCCGCGCGTCGCGCAGTGTCGCCGATATCGTCCGAGCCGATGTCTTCACCCGAATCAACGCAATCCATGGGTGTACGGCTGCTCATCGTCGCCGATAGCGGTATCGGCGTCATTCAGCAGTTGCGGGCCAAGAAGACGCTGGACAGTCTGGCGATCGTCGGACAGGCCAAGCCGTGCGCGCGGCGACAATCCGGGACCGCCAATCTGGCCCCCAATGAGGTGGTGCTCGACGATGTCATCGAACTGGGCCCGGGAGATCAGATCGTCGTCGGGGTACTTGGGCGAACCCAGAATCTTGTGGCGTTAGACGCTTACGGTGCGTAGATTGACGCGGGGGCTTAGTTTCGGCAACGAGACAACTCAGATGAGTCCCAGCACTGGAGAGAGAAAGAGAAAGGGTAATCATGTCGTTTATCGACAAGGCCAAAGAAGCGATCAGCGAGAATCTCGACAAGGCCAAGGAAGTCATCAGCGAGAACGTCGACAAGGTTGAGGGCGCTATCGACAAGGCCGGCGACTTCATCGACGAGAAGACTTCCGGGAAGTTCTCCGAGACCATCGACAAGGTGCAGGGCGCGGCCCATGGTGCGGTGGACAAGGTCGCCGATGCCTCGGCCTCGGCCAAGGGTGCCGCAGCCGATGTCGCCGAGCAGGCCAAAAATGTTGCCGCCGATGTCGCCGACAAGGTCGACCCGACGTAATTCGTCGATGGCGAAGGTCTCGGTTTCCGTAGGCGTTCCGCTATCACCCGAAGAGGCCTGGCAGCATGCCTCCGACCTGTCGCGGTACAAAGAATGGCTCATCATTCATCGGGTGTGGCGATCAAAGCTCCCTGAAAACATCGGCACGGGCACCGTCGTGGAGTCCATCGTCGAAGTCAAGGGCATGCCGAACCGGATCACGTGGACCATTGTTGGCTTCAACCCGCCGGAGTCGATGACGCTTAACGGTATCGGGGCAGGCGGGGTCAAGGTCAAACTGATCGGTAAAGTTCGGCCCGCCGGCCAATCGGGGGGTACGGGTGCCGAACGCGAGGGTGCCGCCTCGGTCGTCACCATGGACGTCCACCTCGGCGGCCCCGCTCTGTTCGGCCCGATCGGAATGCTGGTCGCCGCGGCATTGCGAAGTGATATCCAGTCATCCCTGGACCGGTTCGTGGCGGTGTTCGCCTCAGGCGCAGCCAACTAGACTTGCGTTCATGCCCGCCGGTTATCAGTACGGGATCGACTTCAGTGCCATCGATGCGATCGATATTCACACGCACGTGGAAATTGACGCTGAGGGCCGGTGCGCCTATGACGACGAACTCGCGCAAGCCACCGATCGCTACTTCAACCTCGGACCGGATCGCATCCGCCGCGTCGACGATCTTGCCGAGCACTACCGTCGGCACAACACCGCTGCAGTAGTGTTCACCGTTGACGCCCAGACCGCTTCCGGCCACCGATCCAACTCCGTCGAGGAGCTCATCGAGGGTGCTGCGCGCAACAACGACGTGCTGATCCCGTTCGGGAGTGTTGATCCATGGGGATCCGACGCGGTGCGTCGGGTACGCGAGCTCATCGACGACTTCGGCGCGCGGGGTTTCAAGTTCCACCCGAGCCTGCAGGGCTTTGAGCCTAACGACCGAAGGTTCTATCCGATCTACGAGGCAATTGCCGCCGCCGGTGTGCCCGCCCTGTTTCACACCGGCCAGACCGGGCTGGGCTCCGGACTTCCGGGCGGCCACGGTATCAAGTTGCGTTACTCCGATCCGATGCTGCTCGACGATGTCGCAGCGGACTTTCCGGAGCTGACCGTCGTGATGGCGCACCCCGCCGTTCCGTGGGTGGACTCACAGATCGCAATCGCTTCGCACAAGGCGAATTGCTATATCGACCTCTCCGGCTGGTCACCCAAATACTTTCCGCCCCAACTCGTTCGCGCGATCGGACGGCAGCTGCAGACCAAGGTGCTCTTCGGAACCGACCATCCCTATATCGAACTTGAGCGCTGGCGGCGCGATTTTGACACCCTTGATATCGATCCGGAGATCCTGTCGTTGATCCTCAAGGGCAACGCACTGCGAGTGCTGGGAATCACCGACTAGTCGCTCCGGCGAACCTCGCCCGACTGAGATGGGCGTTGTCCCTTTCGCATTGTCTCAAGCAGCGCGTGGTACGGGCCGACCAGGTATGCGGTGTCACCGGCACGCAGGCGGGTGTCTCGGTGTGGATGCATTTCGGCCGATTCGCTGTCGGCTCGCACCCGTACCCCGCCGACCATGAAGGAGCGCTGGCCCACTGGAAACGTACCGAGTACCTCCAAACCCGTAGCAGTCCCGATGAACCACGGCGTGGCCAGATCGACGGTGGATCGCACACGCCCGAAACCGAGTCGGTGGCCAACCGCAGCCCCGAAGCCGCAGGCTCTGGTGCATGAAGTTGAAATCGTCGTAGCCGACGGTGGCCAGAGTTTCGGTGGAGAGGTACAGCGCGTCCATCCAGTTCGTCGCAGGATTCTGGAAACAGAAGCGCAGGATGAGCGTTGCACTGAACAGGAGTGTGACTAGCACGGCAAGAGCGCGGTAGAAGGTCGGGTTGATGTCATCGCGGAACGCTCGGACCGCGTCGACGGCACGGCTCAAGGGTGACCGTCGACTGGGGGCAGGCTCGTCCTGCCGGACGACTCCGAGGCCCTGCTCGGCGAGTACCTCGGTGCGACCGATCATGGTGATCCAATCACTCTCGCGCACAGCTACATCCAGCTGTGGGCAGGCGATCACCTCGCCCGGAACGGGGGAGTCCGCGCCGCGGATGATGGTGACCGGGGCCAGGAGTCCGTCGATCTCCCGCAATGTGCCATCCCGCGGCGCCGCCGCACTTGAGACGACGAAGTTCACCGCACTCACCGGGATCGCATGCTCGGTTCGGCCCAGTAGGGCTTCCGCCACCGATGGTGCAGCCAGATCGGCGATGTCAAGGACCGCCCCCGGTCCCTCGTCGTTGTTCATCGCCTGGCGCAACATGGAGTTGGCGAACCGGGCCACCACCCGCACATGCGGGTTGGCCCGCCGTGCCAGCAGGGCTGTCTCGAGGTTCAGCGAGTCGTCACCCGAAGCGCAGATCACGGCGCGCGCCGTCTTGATCTCCGCAGCGGCAAGGCCGGCCGGCGACTGCAGAGTGCAGCACGCTGATCTCGGCATCACTCAACTCGGAAATGATCCGCGCCGCCAGTGCGTCATCATCACAGACGATGAGGTGACCGCGCATGGGCAAAACGCTACTTGGCAATGGCCGTCAAGTGCACAAAGCCGCCGCGCCCTGCCGTCCACGTCCCAAAATTCAATGTCCCAAAATTCAAT
>NZ_JAEMSG010000010.1:42750-46708 GCF_016462945.1 Mycolicibacterium sp.
AAATTCAATATTCCAATGCGAAGTCGGCGAAGTCGAAGCCCGGCACCACAACGCAGCTGACCAGGCTGGGCTCGGCACCACGAGTCCGGGCTCGCTGCCAGTGTCCGGCGGGCACCAGCAGCTGAGGGTGCTGGCCCGCCTCGATATCCGACCCGAGCAGGACGGCGGTCGCGCGCTCCCTAACGGGACCGAACTCCAGAGCCACCGGGCTACCGCGATGGTGCAGCCACAGCTCGGCGCTTCGCACCGTGTGCCATGCCGACTCCTGGCCGGGCAACAGGGCGAAGAGAATTGCCGTGCCGGCCGCGCGGGGGCCGTCGTAGTGCGACGGCAGTGCCGGTGGTTCCAGTGTCAGATCACTGCGCCAGGTTTCGCGAAACCAGCCACCCTCGGGATGGGGAGCCAGATCCAGCCGACGAACCCACTCCGGCATTTCTGTCATCGCGCTCCCTGTCCTCGTCTGCGTCGCGTCCACCCCGAGTCGACGGTAACGGTTAGGGTTTGACGATGGCAGGCCTGCGCCCCGGGTGGTTGGTGGCGCTGTCCGCGGTCGGTCTCGCCGTCAGTGCATGGCTACCCTGGTTGACCACCTCCGTCGGGGGCGGCGGCCGCGCCAGTGCCATCGGGGGAACCGTCGGGAGTGTCGTGTTGCCGCCGCGGTTCGGGGCGGGGCAGTTGATTGTTCTGCTGTCCTCGGTGCTGATCGTTCTAGGGGCGATGGTTGCTCGTGGTCTGTCCCCGCGGCTGGCCGGTGCTGCCTCGGTTGTGATCGCGTCACTGGTCGCCGTCCTCACGTGGTGGTACGTGCGCACCAACGTCGCACCGCCACTGGCCGCCGGCTACGGGCTCTATATCGGTGCCGTATGCGCACTCGCGGCGCTGGTGTTTTCGATCTGGGCACTGGTCTCTGCCCTGTTCAACAACTAGGCGGGGCGATGGTTCGGGATTCGGGATCAGCTCGCCGGTAGGCTGTGGCGGGTTTCGAAGGGACGCAGATGGGAAAAACAGTGGGTCCGACGCGGCTGGCGCTGGGAGCTGTGATGGCGGTCGCGTTTGCGATGACCGGTTGCTCGGCCTCGGGACCCAGCGCGGACAAGTGCTCTTCAGTCCCGGCCCAACTGGTCGACATCCCCACCCGCACCGATCAGGAGCCGCAGATGCGCATTCCCCTGCCGCAGGGTTGGGAGCGCACCACCAAGATGGACAGCGAGTCCATCCGGTTCGCGATCCGCAACCCCGCTCTGGCCGCCGATGGCTTCACCCCCAACGCGGTGGTGACCTTGCAGAAGGTCGGTTCCGATGTCGGCAAATCCGAGAAGGTTCTCGAGGCTCAGAACGACCAGCTGGCCCAGAAACTGAAGTTGACGGATATGAAAGCCAGCCCGGTTGAATTGTGCGGAGCGCCGGCCCTGTCCGCGACCTATACCGCACCCGAGGTGAAGCTGAGCCCGAAGGTCCCGCCAATCCCGCCGCGCAAGGCGAGCTCGCTGAGTTCTGTCTACAAAGGCCGTGACATCAGCTACATCGTGATGGTGACCGTGCAGACGATCAAACCGGATAACCAGACCTTCAATGCGGATTCGGCGATGATCCTCAAGGGATTCCAGCTGCTTCCACCTGGCTGATGGCCACCAGGGCGCCGGTGAGCCGCTGACCGCACCGGTCACACGCCAACTCGCCGGCGAAGGCCGCACCGCAGCCGCGGTGGGTGAGCACCACTGCGGGTCCCTCCGGTGCGTGGAACCACCGCTGAGCCCATTGCAACGCCGCCACCATCACCGGTAGGAAAGCACGGCCTTTGTCGGTCAGGAGATAGGCGCCGCGTTCCTCTCCCGACCGGTCGGCCACCGGCGTGCTCGCCAGTACTCCGATACCGCAGAAAGTCTGTAACCGTTGGGCGAGCAGGCTCGGCGGGGCACCGAGTTGGGTCTGGAAGTCGGTGAACCGCGTCGTTCCCAGAAACGTCGATAGTAGGAGCGCAGCGGACCAGCGGTTGCCGAGCACGCTCATGGTCTCGGGGAACAGTCCGGCCTGCCGGGCGGCTGCCTCGGCGTCCGATCGCCGTCGAGTCGTCGCCGCAGGCGCCGACCGGGCCCACTGCCCGCTGCGCCCCAGGGCGAGTTCGACATCGGTTGCGTAGGCGGGATTCTGACAACCCGAGCAGCGCAGCAGCGGGGAGAACTGCTCACCGCAGTCCGCGTGCCGCATAGCCGGCAATTGCTCGGCGCGCCCGGCAACCCAGGTGCGTTCCCACTCCCAGACCGACAGCAACACCGGCCACAGCGACCGACTGCGTGGGGTGGTGAGGTATTCGGTGCGCGCGCGGGTGGATCCATGCACTCGGCGGTTCAGCAGTCCCTCCTCGACCAGCACTCTCAACCGGCCGGTCAGAACCGAATTCGAGATCGGCAGACGGGTCATGAAGTGGCTGTATCGGCTGGCGCCCATCAATGACTGCTGGATGATCACCAGGTTCCACTCGTCGCCGAGTAGGCCCAGCATTCGCCCGATAGCATTGGCGCCGCCGCGCTCCAGCACGGCGGGTTCGTTGACATCCGGCACTACAGCCCGACTGCCTCGGCGGCTGAGTCGGACTCACGCCATCGGCGCACGGCTGAGCCGGCAACCCAGGTTGAGTGTGTTCCGCTGGAAATCCGTTCGGGCAGTTGTAGTTTGCATATCGGACCGTCGTCGAGTCGCGCGGCATCGAACACCAGACAGTAGGAAGTGTCGGCGTTCATATCGGTGGTCAGGGTGACCAGATACCCGTCGTCCTCGCCTCTGCTGCCAACCCGTGGTGCCATCGCGGTCTCGCTGCCGTAAACGCCATCGGCGAAACGGTAGTGCTGTTCCTCGCCGGTAACCACGTCGTGGCGCACTAGGCCGTCGAACAGGAACCACCCCGGCTTTCCGGTTGCCGCATAGGCGTATCGGTAGGATTCGCCAGCGTGGGCAGCGTTGATCGTGCCGAACTCGGAAATGTTGCCGCTCAACGGTTCCTCGGTCACACCGCCGGTGACAAGGTTGAGCCGCCAACGGTGCAGCCGGGTCTGCATCCGGTCGAGTGCGAGGAAACGAAACGCACGCTGCCATGTGGTGCCGGTGCCGTCGTCGGCGGGTTCGGGGTCACCCTGGAAAAACCCGTCCAGCACGATCTCGTCGCCGTCCTCGTAGGCATTGGTGAAATGCAGGACGAATGTCGGATCGGCTTCGAACCATCGGATGTCGGCAGCGTCTCCCCTGCGGGGAAGGACTCCGAACCGCGACGGCATATCCGGGTGAAAGCGGGCTACGTGGATATCGCGTTCGAGTAGTTCCGGCTCCCAGAAAAGCGGAAAGTCGTTGAAAATAGCGTAGTTTCGGGTGAATGCCATATCGTGAGGCAGCCGCGGTCCCGGCAGCGGAATGTCGACATAGTGGACCAGGTCGTTGTTTCCATCTACCACCCCGTAGTGCAGATACGGGGACCGCTTGCCGTAGTTGAAGAACAGCATCTCATCGGTGCGGTCGTCGACCTTTGGGTGTGCGGATACGCCCCAGCCGGAGGGGAACCCGCCGTTGAACGTCTCCCTACCCAGGGTCTCTGCGGTGTAGGGGTCCACACGGTAGAGGTCGCCGCACTGATAGAAAGTCGTCAGTGCGTTGCCGCGGTGCACCACCACATCGGTACTTGAGGCGTCTTTGAGGAGCGTTCGCGCGCCCCAGCCGTGGTTGACCTTGGCCAGCGACAGCGGTTCGGCCAGCCCGGGCCATAGCGGGCCGCCAGCTTTATTTTCTGCTTCGAATGCCTCGGTGCGAACGAAACGATTGCGGTAGAACGCTTTTCCGTCCCGGAATCCGACGATGTGCAGCATCGCGTCACCGTCGAACGGGTGGTAGGACTTCAGCGCCGGATGCAATGGGTTCTCGGTATTGCGGAGATAGATTCCGTCGAGGTCGGTGGGGATCTCGCCCTCGA
>NZ_JAEMSG010000069.1 GCF_016462945.1 Mycolicibacterium sp.
GGATAGGTCAACGCCAAGCCGGCCAGGTCGCGCAGGTCCATCGTTCCACCTTGCCACTACCCCACGTACCCTCGAAGGCAACGACCCCGACAAGCACGGTGACTTGATGACAGAAGAGACAATGTCGGATGCCCCTGCGGAACGACGCGGGATCAAACACCGCTGGTTGCAGCGCAGAAACCGGTTGCGCGAGCGACCACTGGCCGACTTCTCCTATCGGGTGGGCGTTGCCGTTGTCGGGTTGAGTGTGTTGCTCGTCGGCATCGCGGCGATTCCCTACCCGGGACCCGGATGGGCGATCGTGTTCCTCGGGCTGGCGATCCTGGCCACCGAGTTCTATTGGGCGCGTCGCACGCTGACCTTCACCCGCGCGCGCTACGACTCTGCGATGGCGTGGTTCCGCGGGCGTCCCTGGTGGGTTCAGACCCTCGCAGCGGTATTGACCGGGGCTGTCGTGGTGGCCACGTTGTGGCTCTTCGGAGTGATCGCCTGGTCGGCGAGGCTGGCGGGCCTCGAACACCCGATGCTGCGCAGCCCGATCGGCCTCGGAGCCTGATCACACGCCTGGATAGCATGGTCACGACCGTCGCCGACCCGGCGCGCTGGTGATTGCCGTCCCGAGGCATACGGAAAGAGACCCCTGATGAGCGCGCGCGCACAACCCGCCCTGCTCAGCCCGCTTCGGGTTGCGGCCGGAACCACCGCGGGAACCGCTGTGCGCGACGCCGGTCTGCCGGGTCGCGGTGAACCCGCCGCGATCGTGGTGGTTCGTGACACCGACGGCACACTGCGCGACCTGAGCTGGGCGCCGGATGCCGACACCGACGTGACCCCGGTGGCCGCCGACACCGACGAGGGCCGCAGCGTGATCCGGCACTCGGCGGCCCACGTGCTGGCCCAGGCCGTGCAGGAATTGTTCCCGGCGGCGAAGCTGGGTATCGGCCCGCCGATCACCGACGGCTTCTACTACGACTTCGACGTGTCGGAGGCCTTCACGCCGGAGGACCTCGAGAAGCTCGAGAAACGTATGAGGGCCATCATCAAGGACGGTCAGCTGTTCTCCAGGCGGGTCTATGAGTCCAAGGATGCGGCCCGTGCCGAGCTTGCCAACGAGCCTTACAAACTCGAACTGGTCGACGATAAGTCCGGTGACCCGGATGTGATGGAGGTCGGGGGCGACGAGCTGACCGCCTACGACAATCTCAATCCACGGACCCGCGAACGTATCTGGGGCGACCTGTGCCGCGGTCCGCATGCCCCGACCACCAAATATATTCCGGCGTTCAAGCTGACCCGAAGTTCGGCCGCGTACTGGCGCGGTAACCAGGCCAATGCGAGTCTGCAGCGGATCTATGGAACGGCGTGGGAATCGCAAGAGGCCCTGGACCGCCATCTCGAATTGCTGGAGGAGGCGCAAAAGCGCGACCACCGCCGCCTCGGCGTGGAACTCGATCTGTTCAGCTTTCCCGACGAATTGGGCTCGGGGCTGCCGGTATTCCATCCCAGAGGCGGCATTGTGCGCCGGGAGTTGGAGGAGTATTCGCGGCGCAAGCACATCGAGGCCGGCTACGAGTTCGTCAACACCCCGCACATCACCAAGGAACAGCTCTACATCACCTCCGGGCACCTTGAGTGGTACGCCGAGGGCATGTTCCCGCCCATGCACATCGACGCCGAGTATGCCGAAGACGGCACGTTGCGCAAGCCGGGGCAGGACTACTACCTCAAGCCGATGAACTGCCCCATGCACCATCTGATCTACCGGTCGCGGGGCCGGTCCTACCGCGAACTTCCGTTGCGGCTCTTTGAGTTCGGCACGGTGTATCGCTACGAGAAGTCCGGTGTGATCCACGGTCTGACCCGGGTGCGCGGCATGACCCAGGACGATTCGCACATCTACTGCACGCGCGAGCAGATGCGCGACGAACTCGGCTCTCTGTTGCGCTTCGTGCTGGAACTGCTCGGCGACTATGGGCTGGACGACTTCTACCTCGAACTGTCCACGAAGAACCCGGAGAAGTACGTCGGCTCCGACGAGATGTGGGAGGAGGCCACCGAGACACTGCGGGAGGTGGCCGAATCCAGCGGCCTTGCCCTGGTGCCAGATCCGGGTGGCGCGGCCTTCTACGGTCCCAAGATCTCGGTGCAGGTTCGCGACGCGTTGGGCCGCAGCTGGCAGATGTCCACTATTCAGCTTGATTTCAATATGCCGGAGCGCTTCGAACTCGAGTACACCTCCGCCGACGGTGCCCGCAAGCGCCCGGTGCTGATCCATCGCGCATTGTTCGGCTCGATCGAGCGGTTCTTCGGCATCCTCACCGAGCATTACGCCGGTGCGTTTCCGGCCTGGCTGGCCCCGGTTCAGGTGGTCGGTATCCCGGTGGCCGATGAACACGTCAACTACCTCAATGATGTTGCCGCAGAACTTAAGTCGCACGGGGTACGCGTCGAGGTGGACGCCAGTGATGACCGGATGGCGAAGAAGATCGTGAACCACACCAACCAGAAGGTGCCGTTCATGCTGCTGGCCGGAGACCGCGACGTGCAAGCGGGTGCGGTGAGTTTCCGGTTCGCCGATCGTACTCAGATCAACGGTGTGCCCCGGGATAAGGCGATCGCCGCGATCGGTGCCTGGATCGCCGGGCGGGAGAACGCGGTTCCGAATGCCGAAACGATGAAGGTCAGCGGTGACTGATCGGATTACGGATCGGGGTGCGGGCGAACCGGACCGACTGCAGCGGCTGTGGACCCCGCACCGAATGAGTTACATCGTGGAGTCCCCGGTTCGCCGTGATCCGTCGCAGCCCAATCAGCCGTTCACCGACATCCCGAATCTAGCGGATGAGGATGGACTGGTGGTTGCCCGCGGGGACCTGGTTTATGCGGTACTGAACCTATATCCGTACAACCCCGGGCACCTGATGGTGGTGCCGTATCGCCGGGTATCGGAACTCGAAGACCTCACCGACGCTGAGACCGCCGAGATGATGAATTTCGTGCAGCAGGCGATCCGGGTGATGAAGTCCGTATCGCGGCCCGACGGATTCAACGTCGGCCTCAACCTCGGCAGGTCGGCCGGTGGTTCGTTGGCCGAGCATCTGCACATGCACGTGGTGCCACGGTGGTCCGGTGACGCGAATTTCATCACCGTCGTCGGCGAAACCAAGGTAGTCCCGCAGTTGTTGCGCGACACCCGTGCCCTGCTCGCTGATGGATGGGCGCGCCTGCCGTGAGCGACTTCTTTCTGATGACGCGGGCGGCCTACACCAAGCTGAGCGCACCGCTGGCTCGCGGCGCGCTACGGATCGGGCTGACTCCCGACGCGGTCACCATCATCGGCACCGGGGGCACGGTGGCCGCGGCGTTGATCTTTTTTCCCGTTGGGCACCTTTTCGCCGGTTGGCTGGTGATCTGGTTCTTCGTCCTGGCAGACATGCTCGACGGCGCGATGGCCCGGGAACGTGGCGGCGGCACCCGGTTCGGATCGGTGCTCGATGCGACGTGCGACCGGATCAGCGATGGCGCGATTTTCTGTGGGCTGCTGTGGTGGGCTGCCTTCGGATTGGGGAGCGCGTCGCTCATGGTCGCCACCCTGATCTGCCTGGTGACCTCCCAGGTCATCTCCTACATCAAGGCCCGCGCCGAGGCCAGTGGCCTCAATGGCGGTGGCGGGTTGATCGAACGCCCGGAACGCCTGATCATCGTGCTGTTGGGAGCGGGCCTTTCCGATCTGCCAGTTTTCCCGATTCCGACTGCGCTGCCCGTGGCCATGTGGCTACTGGCGGTCGCCAGCCTGGTGACCGTCGGACAGCGACTGCACGCCGTGCGGAGTTCGCCCGGCGCGATGGACAGGATCGAGTTGCCCGGCGGCGATCCGGGGAGCGGCGTACGGTGACCCAGTCGCCCTTTGGTGAGACTCTGACTGACTGGGGCTATGCCGGCGGGTGGCTCATGGTCCGTGCAATGCCGGACGTGTTGGCTCGCAACGTCTTCGATGTTGGAGCCTGGTACGCGGCACGCGGCGGTGGGCCCGAACAGCTGCGCAAGAATCTGGCCCGGGTGATCGGGACAACTCCTGCAGAGGTGCCCGATTCGCTGATGCGGGCTTCGGTGGCGTCCTATGCGCGGTACTGGCGAGAGGCGTTCCGGCTACCGACGATGAATCAGGTCGAACTCGCCAGGCGACTGGACCGGGTGTTCATCGGTGCGGAGAAGTTCGCCGACGCCGACCGGGGAGGCCGGGGGGCGGTGATCGCTTTGCCGCACAGCGGGAACTGGGATATGGCCGGGGTGTGGTTGGCGCAGAACTACGGAACATTCACCACCGTCGCGGAACGACTCACACCGGAATCGCTCTACGACCGATTCATCGTCTACCGCGAAAGCCTTGGCTTCGAGGTGTTGCCGTTGACCGGGGGGCAGCGACCACCCATGGAGATTCTGGCTGAGCGGTTACGCGCCAACAGATTCGTCTGCCTGATGGCCGACCGCGATCTCACCCGATCGGGTGTGCAGGTGAACTTCTTCGGCGAGCCCACCCGGTTGCCCGCCGGCCCGGCGCGGCTGGCCATCGAGACCGGCGCGCCCTTGCATCCGGCGCACGTGTACTACGACGGTGACGACTGCGTGGTGCAGATCGACGACGCACTGGACACCAGTTCCGGCGACGTGGGTGTGATCACCCAGGCGCTGGCCGACAGGTTCGCGGTGAACATCGCTGTGCATCCGCAGGATTGGCATATGTTGCAACCGCAGTGGCTGGCCGATCTGAGCGCGGAACGCCGGGCCCGCCTCGACGGAGATGACGACCGCTGATGCGCATCGGGATGGTGTGCCCGTACTCGTTCGATGTGCCCGGCGGGGTGCAATCGCACATCCTGCAACTGGCGGAGGTGATGCGGGAACGGGGGCACTACGTCAGCGTTCTGGCGCCGTCGTCGCCGCACGTGACATTGCCCGACTATGTGGTGTCGGGGGGCAAGGCGGTGCCCATCCCGTACAACGGCTCGGTGGCCCGGTTACGGTTCGGCCCGGCAACTCACCGGATGGTCAAGCGCTGGCTTGCGGCAGGCGATTTCGACGTCCTGCACCTGCATGAGCCCAACGCCCCCAGCCTGTCGCTACTCGCCCTGATGATCGCCGACGGCCCAATCGTCGCCACATTCCACACGTCGACGACAAAGTCGTTGGGGCTCAGCATGTTCCAGGGCATCCTGCGTCCCTGGAACGAAAAGATCATGGGCCGCATCGCGGTATCCGACCTGGCCCGGCGCTGGCAGATCGAAGCGCTGGGATCCGACGCCGTTCAAATTCCCAACGGTGTCGACGTCGCGTTGTACACATGCGCGCCATTGCTGCCCGGATATCCGCGGCCCGGTAAGACCGTGTTGTTCCTCGGCCGGTTCGACGAACCCCGCAAGGGTATGGCGGTCCTGCTGGCCGCGCTGCCGGCACTGGTGGAACGCTTCGCCGATATCGAGATCCTCATCGTCGGTCGTGGCGACGACGACGAATTGCGCGAGCAGGCCGGCGATCTGGCCGGACACCTGCGGTTCCTTGGTCAGGTTGACGACGCCACAAAGGCGTCGGCCTTGCGCAGCGCCGACGTCTACTGCGCGCCGAACACCGGCGGGGAGAGTTTCGGCATCGTCCTCGTCGAGGCGATGGCCGCCGGGACCCCGGTGGTGGCGAGCAACCTCGACGCCTTCCGTCGGGTGCTCGAGGACGGCGCGGCCGGACTGCTGGTGCCAATCGAAGACCCCGGTGCACTGGCTGAAGCGGTGGTCGCGGTCCTGACCGACGACACCCTGCGGGCCGGGCATGTCGCGGCGGCATCCGAGGCCGTCCGCCAGTACGACTGGCAGGTGGTGGCAGACGACATCACGATGGTCTACGAGACGGTGGCCGGGTCCGGCGCCCGGGTGGTGGTGGGCACCTGATGGCTCCCGGGGTGTACTGGCCTATAACCGCCGTTTTGGTCGCCGTGTTGATCGTTATCGCCGTCTGGGCACTCCAGACCGCCAATCGGCTGGACCGGTTACATGTCCGCTACGACCTGTCCTGGCAGTCCCTCGACGCCGCACTGGCGCGCCGGGCGGTGGTGGCGCGGGCGGTGGCCGCGGACGCCTATCGCGGCAGTCCCGAGGGCAAGCGCCTGGCCGCACTGGCCGCCGCAGCCGAGCGCGCACCCAGGTCCACCCGGGAAGCCAGCGAGAACGAACTGTCCACCGCACTTGAGGTGGTGGACCCGGCCACGGTGCCGGTGGCACTGGTCGCTGAACTCGCCGACGCCGAGGCCCGGGTGCTGCTGGCTCGGCGTTTCCACAACGACGCGGTACGCGACACCCTGGCGCTTCGTGAACGCCGCCCGGTGCGCTGGCTGAGGCTCGGCGGAACCGCGGCGCTGCCAAGCTATTTCGAGATCGCCGAATCCGCTCAGCGATGATCGCGTCACGTACCTCGGCGCGGGTGGTGCTGCTCGACGACGACGGTGCGGTGCTGCTGCTGTGCGGATCGGACCCGGCGATCACCGATGGCGGCGCGCTGAAATGGTGGTTCACCGTTGGCGGCGAGGTTCAACCCGGGGAGCGCCTTGCCGCGGCGGCGGCCCGCGAACTCGCCGAGGAGACCGGCCTGCACGTCGACTCGGCCCTCCTGGTGGGCCCGGTCTGGCGGCGGGAATCGGTGATCGACTTCAACGGCACCGTGATCGCCAGCGAGGAGTTCTACTTCGTGCACCGCACGCGTCGGTTCGAACCGTCTGCGGCGACCCGGACCCCGTTGGAACTGCGCTACATCCATGCCCACCGATGGTGCGACGTCAGCGTTATCGCGGAATTGAATCTCGGTGGGCAGACGGTGTACCCCCGGCAGTTGGGCCAGTTGCTGGCTGCGGCGAACCAATTGGTCGATGGGTCGGGCGATCCGCTGACGGATCCGCAATCGATCCTGTGACCAGCCGGGATTTCCGGCCAGCGGCAGCCCTCTAGACTCAGCTACATCAGCTAGCGAAGGAGTGCGCAGTGGATACCCCAGCGTCAGCCAACGGCTCGGCCAATCACGCTCAGATCGGAACGGCGCGCGTCAAACGCGGTATGGCCGAGATGCTCAAGGGCGGGGTCATCATGGACGTCGTCACGCCCGAGCAGGCCCGGATCGCCGAGGCGGCCGGTGCGGTGGCGGTGATGGCGTTGGAGCGGGTGCCGGCCGATATTCGCGCCCAGGGCGGGGTGGCGCGGATGAGTGACCCGGATCTGATCGAAGGCATCATCGCCACGGTCAGCATCCCGGTCATGGCCAAGGCCCGGATCGGGCACTTCGTGGAAGCGCAGATTCTGGCCAGCCTCGGGGTGGACTACGTCGACGAGTCCGAAGTGCTGACGCCGGCGGACTACACCCACCACATCGACAAGTGGAAGTTCACGGTGCCGTTCGTCTGCGGTGCCACCAATCTCGGTGAGGCGTTGCGGCGAATCTCCGAGGGCGCGGCAATGATCCGTTCCAAGGGCGAGGCCGGCACCGGCGATGTGTCCAATGCCACCGGGCACATGCGCACCATCGGCGGCGAGATCCGCCGGTTGTCGTCGATGGCCGACGATGAACTGTTTGTGGCGGCCAAGGAGTTGCAGGCGCCCTATGACCTAGTGGTGGAGGTAGCTCGGGCCGGCAAGTTACCGGTCACCTTGTTCACCGCCGGAGGTATCGCCACGCCGGCGGATGCGGCGATGATGATGCAACTCGGCGCCGACGGTGTGTTCGTGGGTTCCGGAGTGTTCAAGTCCGGCGATCCCGCGGCGCGGGCGGCAGCCATCGTCAAGGCCACCACGTTCTACGACGATCCCGATGTGCTGGCGAAGGTGTCCCGCGGGTTGGGCGAGGCCATGGTCGGCATCAATGTCGACGATATTCCGGCGCCGCACCGGCTGGCCCAGCGCGGCTGGTGAGCGCACCGAATAGTCGTATATGGCGATCGAGGAAATCCTCGACCTCGAGCAACTTGAGGTCAACATCTACCGGGGTGTGGTCTTCAGCCCCGAATCCGGTTTTCTGCAAAGGACTTTCGGCGGTCACATCCTCGGCCAGTCGTTGGTGTCGGCGATTCGCACCGTCGAACCCCAGTTCGGAGTGCACTCGCTGCATGGGTACTTCCTGCGACCGGGCGACGCCACCAAGCCCGCCGTCTACCTGGTGGATCGGCCGCGCGACGGCGGATCGTTCTGCACCCGTCGGGTCAACGCGGTGCAGCATGGCGAGGTCATCTTCTCGATGGGTGTCTCGTTTCAGACCGAACAGGGGGGCATCGAGCACCAGGACGTGATACCTGGAGCCCCGCGCCCCGAAGACACGCCCGGATTCCGTTCCTCGGGAAGGGTTTTCGACGACGCGGGTTTCGCCCAGTTCGCTGAGTGGGACATCCGGATGGTGCCAAGGGATGAACTGGCATTGCTGCCGGGGAAAGCCTCCCAGCAGCAGGTGTGGTTCAAGCATAAGGATCCGTTGCCTGACGACCCGGTGCTGCACATCTGTGCGCTGACCTATATGAGCGACCTCACTCTCCTCGGGTCGGCACAGACGACCCATCCCGAGGAGCGCCCGCATCTGATGGTGGCCTCGCTGGACCATGCGATCTGGTTCCTGCGCCCGTTCCGGGCCGATGAATGGCTGCTGTACGACCAGTCCTCGCCGTCGGCATGCGGTGGCCGGGCGTTGACCCAGGGCAAGATATTCAACCAGCGCGGCGATATGGTGGCCGCGGTCATGCAGGAGGGGTTGACCCGCTACAAGCGCGGCTATATCCCGCCCGCCACATGAGCGGCCCGAACGTCGGCGTGCTGGCACTGCAGGGCGACACCCGCGAACACCTCGGCGCACTGCGCGCGGCCGGGGCGCAGGCGTCCACCGTGCGCCGTCGCAGCGAACTCGATACCGTCGACGCACTCGTGATTCCCGGTGGGGAGTCCACCACCATGAGTCTGCTGCTGCGCGAGTTCGACCTTCTGGAACCACTGCGGCAGCGACTTGCCGACGGTATGCCGGCCTATGGGTCCTGCGCCGGGATGATCCTGCTGGCCGGGGAGATCCTCGACGCGGGCGCGCCCGGCCGGGAGGCGCAGGCACTGGGCGCCATCGATATGACGGTTCGGCGCAACGCCTTCGGCCGTCAGGTCGACTCCTTCGAAGGCGATATCGAGTTCCTTGGCCTCGACGTGCCGATCCGGGCGGTGTTCATCCGAGCCCCCTGGGTTGAGCGGATCGGGCCCGGTGTGGACGTCCTGGCCCGGGCCGGCGAGCACATCGTCGCGGTGCGCCAAGGCCCGGTGCTCGCCACCGCCTTCCACCCCGAGATGACCGGCGACCGCCGTGTCCACAAGCTTTTCGTCGAGATCGTCACCGACCGGGCATAGCCGCGCCGCGGACCGACGTAAACTCATCAGATCAGGATCCGGGCCGGGAAGAGAACCCGGGAAAGATGAGCGGGAGACCATGAGCGGCCATTCCAAGTGGGCTACCACCAAGCATCAGAAGGCCGTCAAGGATGCGCGCCGTGGCAAGGAATTCGCCAAGCTGATCAAGAACATCGAGGTAGCGGCCCGCACCGGTGGCGGTGACCCGAACGGCAATCCCACCCTCTGGGACGCCATCCAGAAGGCCAAGAAGACCTCGGTGCCCAATGACAACATCGAGCGCGCTCGCAAGCGCGGCGCCGGCGAGGAAGCCGGCGGTGCCGACTGGCAGAACATCACCTACGAGGGTTACGGGCCCAGCGGGGTGGCGGTCCTGATCGAGTGCCTGACCGACAACCGCAACCGGGCTGCCGGCGAGGTCCGGGTCGCGATGACCCGCAACGGCGGCAATATGGCCGACCCCGGTTCGGTGGCCTACCTCTTCCATCGCAAAGGTGTCGTGATCCTCGAGAAAAACGGGCTGAGCGAGGACGATGTCCTGTTGGCGGTGCTCGAGGCCGGTGCCGAGGACGTCAACGACCGGGGCGACAGCTTCGAAATCATCTGCGAGCCGACCGACTTGATCACCGTGCGCACCGCGCTGAAGGACGCCGGTATCGAGTACGACTCCGCCGACGCCACCTTCCAGCCGTCGATGAGCGTGGAGGTCGACCTGGAGACCGCCCGTAAGGTGCTCAAGCTGGTCGACGCCCTGGAGGACAGCGATGACGTCCAGGACGTCTTCACCAACATCGACATTCCCGACGACGTCGCAGCCCAACTCGACGAGGACTGACGTTACGTCCCGCGAGCGTGCGTGTCGGTACGGCGACACGCCGTGGCGGGCGGGGCATCTGCGCACGCTCGCCGAAGTGGGCCGGGCGTGTCTTTCGCGTGGTCCGTCACCCTCAGCCGTTACGCTATCGAACAACTGTTCGTAGACGAAAGGCGTGTCGTGCGGGTGATGGGCGTGGACCCCGGGTTGACGCGGTGCGGCCTCTCGGTGATCGAGAGCACCGGTGGCCGCCAGGTCACCGCGCTGGACGTCGATGTCGTGCGGACCCCGGCCGGTGACCCGTTGCAACTGCGGCTGCTGGCCATCAGCGACGTCGTCGAGCACTGGCTGGACACGCACTGTCCGGACGTGATCGCCATCGAGCGGGTATTCGCCAACCACAACGCCAATACCGCGATGGGCACCGCACAGGCCGGCGGGGTGATCGCACTCGCCGCGGCGCGCCGTGGGATCGACGTCCACTTTCACACCCCCAGCGAGGTGAAGGCCGCCGTCACCGGAAACGGCAACGCCGACAAGGCTCAGGTCACCGCGATGGTGACCAGGATCCTGCAGTTGCAACAGAAGCCGACGCCGGCTGATGCCGCCGACGCCCTGGCGTTGGCTATCTGCCATTGCTGGCGCGCGCCGATGATCGCCCGAATGGCCAAGGCCGAGGCGATCGCCGCCGAGCAACAGCGGGCCTACAAAGCGAAACTGAAGGCAGTGCCGCGCCAGGTGCGGAGCGCCACATGATCGCCTCGGTGCGCCAGGAGGCGCAGTGATCGCCTCGGTGCGCCAGGAGGCGCAGTGATCGCCTCGGTGCGCCAGGAGGCGCAGTGATCGCCTCGGTGCGCGGTGAGGTGCTCGAGGTCGCACTCGACCACGCGGTGATCGAGGCGTCCGGGGTCGGCTACAAGGTGATGGCGACGCCGTCGACGCTGGCCACACTGCGCCGCGGCGCCGAAGCCCGGCTGATCACCGCGATGATCGTGCGCGAGGACTCCCAGACGCTGTACGGGTTCGCCGACAACGATTCCCGCGACCTGTTCCAGACGCTGCTCGGGGTCTCCGGGGTCGGGCCGAAGATCGCGCTGGCCACCCTGGCGGTGTACGACGCCACCGCGTTGCGCCGCGCACTCGGCGGCGGTGATGTCGCCGCGCTGATGAGGGTGCCCGGCATTGGTAAACGCGGTGCGGAACGCCTGGTGCTGGAACTGCGCGACAAGATTGGGGCCATGTCGAGTGCCGGGGGGGCGGTGGCGGTCGGGCACGCGGTGCGCGGACCGGTCGTGGAAGCCCTTGTCGGACTTGGCTTTGCGCTCAAACAAGCCGAGGACGCCTGCGACAAGGTGCTCGCCGACGAGCCCGACGCCACCACGTCTAGTGCGTTGCGTGCGGCGCTGTCGCTGCTGGGGAAGAAGTAAGTGATGAGCCGCTTGCGCGAAGAACAGACTATCTAGATGGGCCGCTTTGAGGACGATGACGTCGACGAGCCCGAACGGGAGGTCTCACCGGCGCTGACGGTCGGTGAGGGCGATATCGACGCCAGCCTTCGGCCGCGATCGCTCGGTGAGTTCATCGGCCAGCCTCGGGTACGCGAGCAACTCCAGTTGGTTCTCGAGGGCGCCAAGAACCGCGGCGGCACGCCGGATCACATCCTGCTCTCGGGACCGCCCGGGCTGGGAAAGACCTCGCTGGCGATGATCATCGCCACCGAACTCGGCTCAGCCCTGCGGGTCACCTCCGGCCCGGCACTGGAGCGCGCGGGCGACCTCGCCGCGATGCTGTCCAACCTCGTCGAGGGTGACGTGCTGTTCATCGATGAGATTCACCGCATCGCCCGGCCCGCCGAGGAGATGCTGTATCTGGCCATGGAGGACTTCCGGGTCGACGTGGTGGTGGGCAAAGGCCCTGGGGCGACGTCGATTCCGTTGGAGGTGGCCCCGTTCACCCTCGTCGGCGCCACCACCAGATCGGGTGCGTTGACCGGGCCGCTGCGCGATCGGTTCGGGTTCACCGCGCACATGGATTTCTACGACGCCAGCGAATTGGAGCGGGTGCTGACCCGTTCGGCCGGCATCCTGGGCATCGAACTCGGCACCGACGCCGGCACCGAGATCGCTCGCCGGTCGCGTGGCACACCGCGGATCGCCAACCGGTTGCTGCGCCGGGTGCGCGATTTCGCGGAGGTCCGCGCCGACGGCGTCATCACCCGCGATATCGCCAAATCCGCACTGGCCGTCTACGACGTCGACGAACTCGGCCTGGACCGGCTCGACCGGGCGGTGCTGTCGGCGCTCACCCGCAGCTTCGGCGGCGGACCGGTCGGGGTGTCCACGTTGGCCGTTGCGGTGGGGGAGGAGGCCGCCACCGTCGAGGAGGTGTGCGAGCCGTTCCTGGTGCGCGCCGGCATGATCGCGCGCACGCCGCGCGGCCGGGTCGCCACCCCGCAGGCCTGGACTCATCTGGGTATGACGCCTCCACCCGGGGCGGGCGGATTCGGGCAACCGGTGTTGTTCGAGTAGGGGACCGGCGCCCAGAACCGCCTTCAGATCCCCGCGAGGATCTCCGCAAGTACGTCGAGGCCCTCGAGCAACAACTCGTCGCTGATGGTCAGCGGCGGCAGGAATCGCAGCACATTGCCGAAGGTGCCGCAGCTGAGCACCAGCACGCCCTGGGCGTGCGCCAGCGTGGTCAGCGCCTTGGTCAGATCCGGGTCAGGTTCTGCAGTGCCGGGTTTGACCAATTCGATGGCGATCATCGCGCCGCGTCCGCGAACATCGCCGATCCGGTCGTCATCGGCCTGCATCCGGTTCAGCTTGTCCTTCATCAACGTCTCGATCCGCTTGGCGCGATCGAGCATGCCGTCGAGTTCAATGGTCTCGATGGTGGCCAGCGCGGCGGCGCACGCCAACGGATTGCCGCCGTAGGTGCCGCCCAGTCCGCTGACATGAGGCGCATCCATGATCTCGGCCTTACCGGTCACCGCCGACAGCGGCAGGCCGTCCGCGATGCCCTTGGCCGTGATGATCAGATCCGGTTCGATGCCTTCGTCCTCGCAGGCGAACATTGCGCCGGTGCGAGCGAAACCGCTCTGCACCTCGTCGGCGATGAAGACCACATCGTTGTCGGTACACCAGGCACGCAATGCGGGCATGAATCCCGGTGCGGGAACGATGAATCCGCCCTCGCCCTGGATCGGCTCGATGATCACGGCCGCCAGATTGGCCGCGCCGATCTGCTTGTCGATCACCGTCAACGCGCGCTCGGCGGCCAGTTCGCCGTTGGTGGCCCACTCCTTGTCGATCAGGCCGTCCCGGTAGGGGTAGGACATCGGGGCGCGATAGATCTCGGGCGCGAACGGACCGAAACCGCTCTTGTAGGGCATCGATTTCGCGGTGAGCCCCATCGTCAGGTTGGTCCGGCCGTGGTAGGCGTGATCGAACGCGACCAATGCGCTGCGGCCGGTGTAGGACCGGGCGATCTTGACGGCGTTCTCGACTGCTTCGGCTCCGGAGTTGAACAGCGCGGTGCGCTTCTCACCCGATCCCGGTGTCAGCCGGTTGAGGTGTTCGGCGACTGCGACGTACTTCTCGTAGGGCGTCACCATGAAGCAGGTATGGGTGAAGTCAGCGACCTGATCGCGGACTGCGTCGACCACCCGCGGCGAGGAGTTGCCGATCGTGGTGACGGCGATACCCGACCCCAGGTCGATGAACCGGTTGCCATCGACGTCCTCGATGATCCCGCCGCCGGCGCGCGCGACGAATACCGGCATGGTGACGCCGACGCCGCGCGAGACCGCGGCCACCCGACGCTTGGACAGTTCGGCCGAGACCGGTCCGGGGATCGCGGTGATGAGTTTGCGACTCTGCTCGACGGCGCTGAGTTCGATGGTGCTCACAGGTGTTCTCCTGACTTTCTCTTCCGATGTGAGCGTAGTCGGCCGCCGATGCGACGCAACAGAAAACCCGGTGCGACAACGCCCTGCGGGCAGATCACACGGCGGTCCCGTCGACGCGATCCACCGTCACGAAGGACCCGACGGGTGCGCGGCGCAACCGCCGGGGTTGTCGCACCGGATGGCCCAGGGCGATCGCTGCGGCCAGCGCCCACTGGTCCGGGGCGCCGAGCAGTCGCTTGACCGCGTCCTCCTGGCGGATCAGCATCGTGGTGAGCACGCCGCCCAGACCCTCGGCCCGGGCCGCGAGCAGGATGCTCCACGCGAACGGGTAAATCGACGCTCCGCCGGCGAACGAGTAGCGGTCGAGGTCGCGATCGACCGCGGCAAGTGCCGTCAGATCGGCGAACACGACCAGCAGCACCGGAACCCGGTCGAAGTGAGCGGCGAACCCCTGAGCAGTCGCGGCGAGGATTGCGTCTGTGGCCGCCGCCACCGCCGTCGCCTCGGCGGCGCGGTCGTTGCCCGGTGCCCACGGCCGCAGGCCGGCGGCGCCCATCGCCAGGTAGTCGCGCCAGCCCGGAAGATAGAGGTCGCGAAGCCTCGTCCTGGTCTCGGGATCCTTGACCAGCACAACGTGCCAGGCCTGCGCGTTTGCACCGCTGGGGGCGAACCGCGCGGTATCGAGAACACGCGCCACGACATCGTCGGGCACCGTCTCGTCGGTGAATTCACGCACCGTGCCGGTGGTTCGCAACGTGTCGATCAGGTCCATCGGGCCTCCATGGCGACCATTGTGGTCGCGTGTTCCCGGTGCGGGCAATGCGGCGGTTCGGCAGTGCCGGAACAGTGCCGCGGTGGCAACTGGCACACTGGTCAGACGTGGGACCGGTTGTCGCCGGTCTCGCATCGACCATCTGCACCCGAGACGAAAGATGCGTGCCGCCATGGAACTGCTCAGTTTCCTGCCTCTGATCATCATCATGGGGGCGTTCATGTTCTTCGCCTCGCGTCGCCAGCGCAAGGCTGTGAAGGCCACCATTGACCTGCAGGAATCCCTGCGGGTGGGGGACCGGGTGCACACGACTTCCGGCCTGCAGGCGACCATCGCCGGGATCGGTGAGGACACCGTGGACCTCGAGATTGCGCCGGGTGTGGTGACCACCTGGATGAAGCTGGCGGTCCGCGACCGGGTCGTGCCCGCGGCACCGGAGATCGGCGGGGCGAGCGCCACCGATGAGGCCTTCGAACTCAGCGAGACCGACGGGGACCGCCTGTCCCGCGAGTGATCACCCGTCTCGCGCCGTACCCTTTGCGGGGAGCGCAGACGACCGCCAGGCCGATTCGCGCCATCTGACGCGGCAGACAACTAGGAGAATCTACAACGTGGCATCGTCTTCGGCGCCGGTGCATCCGTACCGCTACCTAGCGCTGTTCTTGGCTCTGCTGGTCGGCCTTTACCTGCTCGTATTCCTGACCGGCACCAAGTCGGCCAAGACGAAACTCGGCATCGACCTTCAGGGCGGCACCCGGGTCACCCTCACCGCCCGTACGCCGGACGGTTCAAAGCCCACCCGCGATGCACTCGACCAGGCGCTCCAGATCATCAGCTCCCGGGTGAATGGTCTCGGCGTCTCCGGATCCGAGGTCGTGATCGACGGCGACAATCTGGTCATCACCGTTCCCGGCAATGACGGCAACGAGGCACGTAACCTCGGCCAGACCGCCCGGTTGTTCATCAGGCCGGTCATCGGCCAGCCGATCCCCGTCGAGGCGGTCACAAAGCAGCCTCCACCCGCTCCCGGCGGGCCGGGAGCGGGTGGACCGTCGCCTGGTGCACCGGGAGTGCCGTCGGCGCCACCGGGTGCCGTTCCCGTCCCGCCGTCATCGGCACCCGCACCTGCGCCGGCAAGTCCGGCGCCGGCAAGCCCGGCACCGCAGCCACGTCCGTACCCGCTCGAGCCCACGCCCGCGCCCACGCCGACCACGAGCGCCTCGGCTCCGGCATCGTCGCCCGCGCCCACCCCGGCGCCCACTTC
>NZ_JAEMSG010000165.1 GCF_016462945.1 Mycolicibacterium sp.
GAATCGGCCGATCGCCTGGGCGAAAAACAGCGGAGTGGATGCACTGGTGGCGTAGACGCCGACCGCCAGGCGCGGCACGTCGACGCCTTCGGAGACCATCCGCACCGCAACCAGCCAGCGGCTCGTGCCCGCCTCGAATTCACCGATCCGATCCGACGATCCCGGATCGTCGGAGAGCACCAGCGTCGGGGCCTCACCGGTGAGCGTCCGCAGTAGTTGGGCGTAGGCGCGCGCGGCGCTCTGGTCGGAGGCGATCACCATGCCGCCGGCGTCCGGCATGCCGCCTTCACGCAGCTGCGTCAGCCGGGTGTCGGCCGCACTGATGACCGCGGGCATCCACTCGCCGTTGGGGTCCAGCGCCGTCCGCCAGGCCCGCGCGGTCTGTTCGGCACTCAGCGGCTCACCGAGTCGGGCGGCGAATTCCTCGCCGGCGTTGTTACGCCAGCGGGCCTCGCCCGAATAAGCCAGGAAGATCACCGGGCGCACCACACCGTCGGTGAGCGCATCGGAGTAGCCGTAGCTGTGATCGGCCCTGGAGTGTCGGAAGCCCGCAGCGTCCGCCTCGTAGCTGATGAACGGGATGGCGCTATCGTCACTGCGGAACGGCGTCCCGGTCAGGCCGAGTCGCCGGGTGGCGTCGGAGAAGGCCTCCCGGATGCCCTCACCCCAACTCTTGGCATCCCCGCCGTGGTGGATCTCATCGAAGATCACCAGCGTGCGCCGGTTCTCGGTGCGCACCCGGTGCCGCATCGGATGGCTGGCCACCTGGGCATAGGTCACCACGACGCCGTGGTAATCGTCGGAGGTGGTGGCATTGGAGTTGGAGAACCGCGGATCCAGTGCGATCCCCGCCGCCGCACCGGCGGCCGCCCACTGGGTCTTGAGGTGCTCGGTGGGCACCACGACGGTGATCCGTTCCACGGTGCCATCGGCCAGGAGTTCGCCCGCGATGCGCAGGGCGAACGCCGTTTTTCCCGCTCCCGGCGTCGCCACCAGCAGGAAGTCACGTGGCCGGACGGTCAGATAGCGCACCAGGGCCCGCCGCTGCCAGCCCCGCAATGCCCCGGTGCTGGGCGCCTCAACTGCCCGCACCCGCGGGCCTCCCTTCTGATCGCGTCGGACTCTAATGCAATCCCATCCGAGCGGACTGCGCTGTGAACGCGTGTCGAAAGGGGGGTACACCCTGGGTGAACAATCTTGCACTCGGCATGGGTGAGTGCTAGAAATATCATTGGCACTCACGACCGGTGAGTGCTAGGTCGGGACGGTGAGACCCCAGTCTGCACACAACTGAGGTCGTCCGTCGCGGGCACTGGACCCGGCCCAAGAACGTGTCACCCCCTAATCGGAGGAATCACTTCGCAATGTCCAAGATAATTGCGTACGACGAAGAGGCCCGCCGCGGCCTTGAGCGGGGCCTCAATGCCCTCGCCGACGCGGTCAAGGTGACGTTGGGCCCCAAGGGCCGCAACGTAGTTCTCGAGAAGAAGTGGGGCGCCCCCACGATCACCAATGACGGCGTGTCCATCGCCAAGGAGATCGAGCTCGAGGACCCGTACGAGAAGATCGGCGCCGAGCTGGTCAAGGAAGTCGCCAAGAAGACAGACGACGTCGCTGGCGACGGCACGACGACCGCCACCGTGCTGGCCCAGGCTTTGGTTCGTGAGGGCCTGCGCAACGTTGCGGCCGGCGCCAACCCGCTCGGCCTGAAGCGCGGTATCGAGAAGGCCGTCGAGAAGATCACCGAGACCCTGCTGAAGTCGGCCAAAGAGGTCGAGACCAAGGAGCAGATCGCGGCGACCGCCGGCATCTCCGCCGGTGACCAGACCATCGGTGACCTGATCGCCGAGGCCATGGACAAGGTCGGCAACGAGGGTGTCATCACTGTCGAAGAGTCCAACACCTTCGGCCTGCAGCTTGAGCTCACCGAGGGTATGCGCTTCGACAAGGGCTACATCTCGGGCTACTTCGTGACCGATGCCGAGCGTCAGGAAGCCGTTCTGGAGGATGTCTACATCCTGCTGATCAGCTCGAAGATCTCGACGGTCAAGGATCTGCTTCCGTTGCTGGAGAAGGTCATTCAGTCCGGCAAGCCGTTGCTGATCATCGCCGAGGACGTCGAGGGCGAGGCGCTTTCCACCCTCGTCGTCAACAAGATCCGCGGCACCTTCAAGTCCGTCGCCGTCAAGGCGCCGGGCTTCGGTGACCGGCGCAAGGCGATGCTGCAGGACATGGCCATCCTGACCGGTGGTCAGGTCGTCAGCGAAGAGGTCGGACTCTCCCTGGAGACCGCCGACGTCTCGCTGCTCGGTCAGGCCCGCAAGATCGTCGTGACCAAGGACGAGACCACCATCATCGAGGGCGCCGGTGACCCGGATGCCATCGCTGGACGGGTGGCTCAGATCCGTGCCGAGATCGAGAACAGTGACTCCGACTACGACCGCGAGAAGCTGCAGGAGCGCCTGGCCAAGTTGGCCGGCGGTGTTGCGGTGATCAAGGCCGGAGCTGCCACCGAGGTGGAGCTCAAGGAGCGCAAGCACCGTATCGAGGACGCGGTGCGCAACGCCAAGGCCGCAGTCGAGGAGGGCATCGTCGCCGGTGGCGGCGTGGCACTGCTGCAGGCGGCCCCGGCGCTCGATGAGCTGCACCTCACCGGTGACGAGGCAACCGGTGCCAATATCGTGCGCGTAGCGCTCGAGGCACCGCTGAAGCAGATCGCCTTCAATGCCGGCCTGGAGCCGGGTGTGGTTGCCGAGAAGGTGCGCAACTCCCCGTCCGGTACCGGTCTGAACGCGGCCACCAACGAGTATGAGGACCTGCTCAAGGCCGGCGTCGCCGACCCGGTGAAGGTCACTCGCTCGGCGCTGCAGAACGCGGCGAGTATCGCGGCGCTGTTCCTGACGACCGAGGCCGTTGTCGCCGACAAGCCGGAGAAGGCGTCCGCAGCCGCGGGCGACCCGACCGGTGGCATGGGCGGCATGGACTTCTAAAGTCGCCACACGAAAAAGCCCGGCCCGCCCTGAAGAGGATAAGCGAGCCGGGCTTTTTCGTGTCCGCGGTTAGACCGCCGGCGCCGCCTGCCGCCCGCGGATGAGACGACCCGGGAGTGCCGACGTCGGGACACCGTTGTGGGCGATCACTTCTCCGGCGACGATGGTCGCGACGTAGCCGTCGGCGGTCTGATCCAGCCGCCGCCCGCCGGCCGGCAGGTCATGGGTGATCACCGGCTTGTGCAGGGTCAGTCCAGCGTGGTCGATGATGTTGAGATCGGCCTTGTAGCCCGGGGCGATTCGGCCGCGATCGGCCAGTCCGGCCACCCCCGCGGGCACCGAGGTCATCAGCCGCACCGCCTCGGCCACGCTCAGGCGGCCCGATGCGCGGTCGCGAGCCCAGTGCGCCAGTACGAAGGTCGGGTAGCTGGCATCGCAGATCATCCCGTAGTGCGCGCCACCGTCGCCGAGGCCGAGCACCACATCGTCGCGGCGAATCAGCTCACCAACGGTATCCAGGGAGTTGTTCTCGAAGTTGGCCAGCGCCACCAGCATCATGGCCCGCCCGTCGTCATCGAGCAGCCGGTCGTAGGCCTCGTCGAGCGGGCTGACACCGCGGGCCCGCGCCCGGGCCAGGATGCTGTCGGCGGCAGCGGGCTCGTAGTTCGCCGGGTCGGTGAGCGGGAACATCCACTCCCATGACTGCGCGAAGTACATGAACGGATGCCCCTGCCCCGGTGTGTCGGCCAGGATGCGTGCCCGCACGTCGGGCTTACGCATCTCCGCGACCCGCTGAGCCAGCGGCAGGTGCGCGATCTCCTGGTAGCTCGGGTACAGCACGAACGGGTTTGCGGTCAGTTCCAAGCCGATCACCAGGCCGATCGGCCGGGCGAAAACCTGTGCGGTGATCTCCGCACCGGAGGCCCTGAACTTCTCGATCAGGTTCACCGCGCCCGGCCAGATCGGATCACCGGAGTTGCCGGTCGTCAGGGTGAAGGTGACCGGCACCCCGGCGTCGGCCGCCGCCTCGAACACCTGCTGCAGCACCGGTTCGTAACCGCCGGCCGGAAGGTCCGGAATGAACTGCAGCAGGCCGCCACCGCCGTCGGCCATCCCGCCGACGATCGCGGCGATCTCGTCGTAGGCGGCGTCATAAGTCGGGATGGGTTCTCCGCTGCCGGTCTTGTGGAACGCGAATCGCGATGACGAAACACCCAGTGCGCCAACACCAATGGCCTCGGCCGCCAGCGTGCGCATCAGTGCCAGGTCTTCGGGCGTCGCGGGTTCGCGGTCCGCTCCACGTTGGCCCATCACGTACACCCGCAGTGGCGAGTGCGGCAGGTAGGCCGCCACGTCGATATCGCGGCGGCGGCCCTCCAGGGCGTCCAGGTATTGCGGGAAGGTCTCCCAGTCCCACGGCAGTCCGTCGGTCATCACCACGCCGGGAATGTCCTCGA
>NZ_JAEMSG010000166.1:0-2737 GCF_016462945.1 Mycolicibacterium sp.
GGCCCGGCGATGTTCCGCTTCAATTCCGAGGCCCGACTGATGGAGACAATCCTTCCCCCGGCCGCGCTGCTCCCGGCGCAAGGCTCGTTCCCAGGGCGGCTGAACTTCACCGGCAGCTCCGTTCCGACCTCCGGACGTCGCAACAACCGCGGTCTCGAGGGACTCTCCCTGACCCCCGATGGCAAGCGCTTGGTGGCATTCCTCCAGTCGCCGACCATTCAGGATGGCGGCGCCGGCGGCCTAGGCCGCAACACCCGTATCCTCCAGCTCGACGCCGACCCCGCGTCCGCCACCTATGGGAAAGTCGTCGCCGAACACGTCTACCAGCTCACGCTCAACGGCAACACGACGACCAACACCCACACACCGGTCAGCGAAGTCCTCGCGCTCAACGCCAGCACCTTTCTGGTGCTGGAACGCGATGGCATCGGCCGCGGCGCGACCCCGGGCCTTTCGCCGCTCTACAAGCGGGTTGTCCTCGCCTCAACCGCACCCGCGTCGAATATAGCCGGCACCGCCTACGACCTCGAGCGAGGCGCGCCGGGCCAGATATCACTGCCCAACACCGGCACCACGCTGCCCGAAGGGATTACGCCGGTCGCCCGTCAGGACTTCGTCGACCTGCTCGATGCCACGCAGCTCGCGAAGTTCGGGTTGAACACCAGCACGAACCAGGATGTGAACTCGCTGAGCGAGAAGTGGGAGGCGATCTCGTTAATCCCGCTCAAGGATCCCGCAAATCCGGATGACTACCTGATGCTCTTGGGCAACGACAACGACTTCAAGTCGGACGTCGTCTACCACAATGGCGTCCCGGTCGGAACCAACGCGGTTCAAGTGGACATCATGCTCCTCGCCTACCGCGTGACGCTGCCCGGCGTAAGCACCGTCCGCGCTGCCAACGCCGCCCCGACGATTGCGATCAGCCTGCCGTCCGGCAACTCCTACGCCCAGGGTGCCCTGCCCTTCACCGCCACCGTGGCCGACACCGACGGCATCGTGGTCAAGGTCGAGTTCTTCGAGGACGGCGTGAAGCTGGGTGAAGACACCGCCTTCCCCTGGGTCTGGAACTTCAATCCCACGATCGGTACGCACACCTACCGCGTCGTAGCCACCGACAACAGCGGCGCCGTCTCCGAGGCGAGCCGCAGCATCAACGTCACCGCCGGCAACATCGCGCCCACGGTTGCGATCACCGCGCCGACCGCGAACACCACCGCGTCGGCACCTTACACCATCGCATTCCGGGTCTCCTCAGGCGACATCGACGGCTCAGTCCGCTCGGTCGACTATTTCGCCGGTGCTGCCAAGATTGGCACTTCGACCAACGCGCCGTTCAGCTTCACCTTGGCCAACGCGCCGGTCGGCGCCCACGTCCTGACCGCGGTGGCCACCGACAACCTCGGGCTCACCTCCACCAGCGCCCCGGTCAACCTCACCGTCACCCGCGCCATCGGCGGCGCGCTCACCTTCCAGGTGCTCCACGCCTCAGACTTCGAGGCCGGCATCGCCGCCCTGGACGACGCCCCGCGGTTTTCGTCGGTGTTGAATGCGCTCAAGTCCGCGTATCCCTCCGCCACGCTAGTTCTCGCCAGCGGCGACAACTACATCCCCGGCCCGTTCTTCACCGCGAGCGCAGATCCCGCCGCCCCCTTCAACGGGATTAAAGGCCGCGCCGACATCACCATCCTCAACGCCCTCGGTATCAACGCCTCCTGCTTCGGCAACCATGAGTTTGACGACAACACGGCCCAGGTGCGCAGTCTCATCCTCCCGGACACCGCTGCCGGCTACGCGGGCACAGCATTCCCCTACCTCAGCGCGAACCTAAACTTCGCCACCGACAGCAGCATGGCCAGCCTCGGCACCGCCGATGCCCAGGAGGTTTCCGCGATGAAGAACAAAGTCGCCAAGAGCGCAATCATCACCATCGGCGGACAGAAGATCGGTCTGGTCGGCGGCACGGTCACCGAGCTCCGATCGATCTCCTCTCCCGGAAACATTGGCGTCTCCCAGAACCTCCTCGCCGACATCCAGGCGGCGGTCGACGGCCTGCTCGCCCTCGGTGTGAACAAGGTGATCGTCATGACCCACCTCCAGCAGTTCTCTCGTGAGTTCGAACTCGCCGCCCAGTTGCGCGACGTTGACATCATTGTTGCCGGCGGTTCCCACAGCGTGTTCGCCAAGCCTTCCGATCGCCTACGACCGGAGGACTTCGTCGCAAGCCCCTACCCGAGCCTGTTCACCTCTGCCACCGGCGAGCCGGTCTACGTGGTGAACACCGGTTCCAGCTACCGTTATGTCGGCCGCCTGATCGCCAGCTTTGATGAGGCCGGCCGTCTCACCGGTTTCGACAACCGCAGCGGCGCCTACGCCACAGACATCCAGGGCGTGCTCGACACCGGCAACGTGGCCCCGTCCTCGAACGTCGTCGCCGTCGTCACTCGCCTGGCCAACATCGTGGACGGCAAGGACGGCAACCGCTTTGGACGCACCTCGGTGTACTTGAACGGCATCCGGAACAGTGTTCGCACCGAGGAGACAAACCTTGGCGACCTGACCGCCGACGCCAACCTCTGGCGCGCACGCCAGACCGATCCCAACACCGTGGTCTCCCTCAAGAACGGCGGTGGCATCCGTGATTCCATCGGCGCGGTCTCGTCCTCCGGCGGCTTTGTCTCTCTAACCCCGCCTCCTGCCAACCCGCGCGTCGGCAAGCAGGCCGGAGAAGTTAGCC
>NZ_JAEMSG010000166.1:2747-4412 GCF_016462945.1 Mycolicibacterium sp.
CTCCGGTTCAACAACACGCAGTCGCTTGTCACCCTCACAGCGCAGCAGCTGCGCGACACCATGGAGTGGGCGGTTGCCGGCAGCGGCACCCCGGGACAGTTCCCGCAGGTTTCAGGCATCAGCTTCAGCTTCGTGCCGACCAACGCTCCGATGACTTACGTGCGCGACACCAACGGCGTCCCCACCTCGATCAGCCTCCCCGGTGAACGCCTTCGCAATCTCGTCGTGATCCGCGCCGACGACAGCCAAGACGTGGTCGTCGAGAACGGCCAGGTCGTGGGCGATACAAACCGCACCTTCCGCATCGTGACGCTGAACTTCATGGCGGCCGGCGGCGATAGCTACTTACCGCTCACCCGGGGAACCAACCGGATAGACCTGGTCCCGACCGGCACCACCGTCCTATTCAACACCGACGGCGGTGAACAGAAGGCTCTGGCCGACTACCTCCGCGCGGTCGAGGTGTTCCGCGAGGCCGACACCGTGGCTGCGGACGACCTCCGCATCCAGAACCTCTCCCGCCGTGGCGACATGGTGCTGGCCCCGATGGTTCGACGAATCGAAGGACCGAGCCCGGCGACCCGCTTGACCTTCCGGTCACTGCCCGGACGGATCTACGCCGCGGAATCCAAGGAGTCGCTCGACGGCACCTGGGTCCGACTCCCCGTCACCACCCAAGGAACCGGAACCCTCCGCGAACTCCTCGACAACCGCACCCCCAACGACCAGCGCTACTACCGCATCGTTGTGGTGCAGTGATCCTGGCGGAGTGTCTGAAATCGAACTCCTAACAAATCACTCCTTACGGATCAGTTTAACAGAGGGAGGGCCGTTGTTGGCCCTCCCTCCTTCCCAATCGGACCGGTAGATTTCCCGCATCCGACTCTCCAGTCAGTGAGTCACCCGCTTGCAGCAGGACTGATGCGTTTGGCTCGGGCTAAGGCATAGAGAGAGCAGCCCGGAGTCGCTCGAAGAACGCGTCGGGATCGCGTCGATGGTCTAGTTCACCGCGACAAAGACCCTGGCGCGTGCCGCCGAGGTAGCAGAGGCCATCCGCGACCTCATCACCGGTTGAGCGCCTCGAAAAAGCGGACTCCCGTCGACGGTTTCTCTTAATCGCCATCCAGCGACCACAACTGTGGGAAGCCCTGCAGATGGCTGAGCCACATTCCGGTCGCGATGGCTTCCGAAGGGCTCGAGTTTTCCAACTCTGATTGAACCCTGTCGTGGTCGTTTGGAAGTGCCGGCAAAGCAGAATGCTCGACACCGATGACTCGGAGGCGTGCTGTCAGTGCATTAAGTCCATTCTGGCGCTGCCTGGTGTCCAAGAGGCGTGGCTGAGAGTCGGTGACTACTCCCCGAAGACGTTTCAACAGGACTTGGCGAGGGTGAGAAACTAGTAGGATGACGGCGGTCACTGATTGAGAGTTTCAGCTCAAACGAAAGTTTCACCCCACGCTGAAACCATTAATTTTGCAGAAACACCTCTATCACGCTCAATCGGTGCCTGAAGCTTCAGTTCATCAAACTGCATTTGTACTTCCATCGTGTGAATTCCAGTTTACTCACAACAAACCTAGCTCAGACTCCATATACGATTTCGCCTGAACCCGGCCAGACTCCAAAAGTCGGTCCCATTCGCATTTTGGCGAACCGATAAAAACC
>NZ_JAEMSG010000070.1 GCF_016462945.1 Mycolicibacterium sp.
TTCTAACTGACTGTCTCGCTCCTCCTCCGCCGCCTTTCGCGGCGGCATCGTCGACTCGACCTCTAGACCTGACAACCCGGACACCAGAACAGATTGCGGCCTTCCATCTCCGCGGTGCGGATAGCCGCACCGCACAATCGGCAGGGCTCGCCGGTGCGGCGATACACATAGGTGCGGGGCCGTTTCGGCCCGTAGGCCGAGGCGCCGTGGTCATCCTCCGGCCGGATGACGATGATGCGGCCGCGCCGCACGCCCACCTTCATCAGTTCGACCAGATCGGTCCACGCCACGTTGAACTCCATCTCGCAAACATCCCGGCCGGGCCGGTACGGGTCGATACCGTGCCGGAACAGCAACTCGGCACGGTAGATGTTTCCCACCCCGGCCAGCACCGACTGATCCATCAACAGTGAACCGATTGCCCTGCGCGACTTCGATATTCGCGCCCAGGCCAACTCCGGGTTGGCATCGGTGCGTAGCGGGTCGGGACCCAAGCGATCGAGAATCGCCGACACCTGCCCCTCGTCGATCAGATCGCAGGCGGTGGGGCCGCGCAGATCGGTTCCGTACTCGGCCCCGACGATCCGCATCCGCACCGCACCGACCGCCGGCGCCAGTGGCACCCGCGCCTCCCGGAACGTCCCGTACAGCCCGAGATGGACGTGCACGATCGCGCCGCCGTCATAGTGATGGAACAGATGCTTACCCCAGGCCGAGGCCCGGCGCAGCACCAGTCCGTCGATCACGGCGGCATCGGTGAACCGGCCCTGCGGGCTCGACACCCGCACCACAGAGCCGGCAAAACGACGTTGGTGTCGGCGCGCAAGCCGATGCAGGGCGTGACCCTCGGGCATAGCAGCGGCCTAGTGCACTACAGATCGGCGCCGGGCACCGGCGGCGCGACGTGGGTGCGCTCGTAATCGGCGAGGATGTCGATGCGGCGTTGGTGACGTGGTGCCTGCGACCACGGGGTGGACAGGAAAGCGTCGACGATGGCGAGCATCTCGGCCTCGGTGTGCATGCGGCCACCAATGCCGATCACCTGTGCGTTGTTGTGCTCGCGGGCCAGTGTGGCGGTCTCGACGCTCCACCCAAGCGCGCACCGCACGCCTGGCACCTTGTTGGCGGCGATCTGCTCGCCGTTGCCCGAACCGCCGAGCACGATTCCCAGGCTGCCCGGGTCGGCGACGGTGCGCTGTGCGGCGGCGATGCAGAACGTCGGGTAGTCATCCTCGGCGTCGTACGAGTAGGCCCCACAGTCGACCGGCTCATGACCGGCCTTCGTCAGGTGAGCGATGATGGCCTTCTTGAATTCATAGCCGGCATGGTCTGAGCCGAGGTACACGCGCATGGCCGTCAGCCTACTCAAATCTCAGTCGTATTCGGGAGCCTCGGTACGGGTCCGCTTGAGCTCGAAGAAATGCGGATAGGACGCGAAGGTGACCGAGGCGTCCCAGAGCTTGCCGGCCTGTTGACCGCGCGGGATCTTGGAGAGCACCGGGCCGAAGAAGGCGACCCCGTCAATGTGGATGGTGGGGGTGCCGACATCGGGGCCGACGGCGTCCATACCGGCATGGTGGCTCTTGCGCAGCGCCTCGTCGTAAGAGGAATCCCCGGCAGCGGCAGCGAGGTCGGCAGGCAGGCCGACGGCGGCCAGCGAGTCGGCGGTGACCTGCTCGAGGTCCTTATTGCCCTCGTTGTGGATGCGGGTGCCCATCGCGGTGTACAGCGGGGCGAGCACATCGGTTCCATGGGCCTGTTCGGCGGCGATGGCGACCCGTACCGGTCCCCAGGCCTTCTTCATCAGCTCCAGATACTGCTCAGGCAGGTCCCGACCCTCGTTCAAGACCGCCAGGCTCATCACCTGGAAGTGCACCTCGATATCGCGGACTTTCTCGACCTCGAGGATCCACCGGGAGGTGATCCAGGCCCACGGGCACAGCGGGTCGAACCAGAAATCTGCGCGGGACTTCTCGGCCATGGCTTCTCCTCGGGCGTCGGCGGTGTACCCAGGATAGGTTGTCAACCGTGCTCCCGAATCTGACCCGCAATGAAGCCATCGAACGCGCGGCACTGGTCACCGTTGATCGCTACCTGATCGAGCTGGACCTAGTTACCGGCGAGAAGACTTTCCGCTCAACCACCACGGTGGAGTTCACTGCGCTTCCCGGTGCCGACACCTATATCGACCTGGCGGCCGACCGGGTCCACAGCGCGGTGCTCAACGGGCACCCCATTGACATCTCCGGCTACGACGAGTCAACCGGGATACCGCTGAACGGTCTGGCACAGCACAACGTCCTCGTGGTTTCAGCCGACTGCCGCTACTCCCACACCGGCGAGGGCCTGCACCGTTTCGTCGACCCGGTCGACGGTGAGGTCTACCTGTATTCGCAATTCGAAACCGCCGACGCCAAGCGGATGTTCGCCTGCTTCGATCAGCCAGATATCAAGGCCGCCTTCGATATCACGGTGACCGCGCCCGCCCATTGGCAGGTGATCTCCAATGGCGCGACGGCCAGTGCCGCCGGGCACGGCGAAACGAAAGTCCACACCTTCACCACCACGCCGCGAATGAGTACCTATCTGGTGGCATTGATCGCCGGGTCCTACGCCCGATGGGACGACGTCTACGCAGACTCCCACGGCGAGATTCCACTGGGCCTGTTCTGTCGGGCGTCGCTGGCGGAGTTCATGGACGCCGAGCGGCTATTCACCGAAACAAAACAGGGTTTCGACTTCTACCACTGCAATTTCGGCGTGCCCTACGCGTTCGGAAAGTACGACCAGTTGTTCGTTCCCGAGTTCAACGCCGGCGCCATGGAGAACGCCGGTGCGGTGACCTTCCTCGAGGACTACGTGTTCCGCAGCAAGGTCACCCGCTACAGCTACGAGCGGCGCGCCGAGACGCTGCTGCACGAGATGGCCCACATGTGGTTCGGCGACCTCGTCACCATGCGGTGGTGGGACGATCTGTGGCTCAACGAGTCGTTCGCCACCTTCGCCTCGGTGCTCTGCCAGGCAGATGCCACCGAGTACAGCGAGGCGTGGACGACGTTCGCCAACGTGGAGAAGTCCTGGGCCTACCGCCAGGACCAACTGCCGTCCACCCACCCGATCGCCGCGGATATCCCCGACCTGCACGCCGTCGAGGTGAACTTCGACGGCATCACCTACGCCAAGGGCGCCAGCGTGCTCAAACAACTGGTGGCCTATGTCGGGCTCGACCACTTCCTGGCCGGGTTGCGGGATTACTTCGCCGCGCACGCCTTCGGCAACGCCACCTTCGACGATCTGCTCGGTGCTTTGGAGAGGGCGTCGGGCCGAGACCTGTCGGATTGGGGCCGCCAATGGCTCAAGACCACGGGTCTGAATACCCTGCGGGCCGACTTCGACGTCGATGCGCAGGGGAAGTTCACCCGTTTCGCCATCACCCAGGGCGGTGCCACACCCGGCGCCGGCGAGACCCGGGTGCACCGGCTGGCCGTCGGCATCTACGACGATCAGGACGGAGCCGCTGGGCCGGCGACATCAGATAGTGGTTCCGGCAAGCTGATCCGGGTCCACCGAGAGGAGTTTGACATCACCGGCCCGGTCACTGAAGTGCCTGCGCTACACGGTATTTCGCGCGGAAAACTGGTGCTGGTCAATGACGACGACCTGACCTACTGCTCGATACGGCTCGACGATGATTCACTGGATGTCGCCACCGACCGAATCACCGATATTGCCGAACCACTTCCCCGCACGCTGGTGTGGTCGGCGGCGTGGGAGATGACCCGCGACGGCGAACTGAAGGCACGCGACTTCGTGGCGCTGGTGATGCGCGCAGTGCACGGCGAGACTGAGGTGGGCGTGGCGCAGCGACTGCTGCTGCAGGCCCAGACCGCACTGAACTCCTACGCCGAACCGAATTGGGCCACCGAACAGGGCTGGCCTGCCTTCGCCGACCGACTGCTGGAACTGGCCCGCGGAGCCGACACCGGCTCCGATCATCAGCTGGCCTACGTCAACGCGCTGTGTTCCTCGGTGTTGCCGGCCCAGCAAGTGACGCTGCTCGCGGATCTGCTGGACCGCGATCCGGCCGAGTGCGGGCTGGCCGGACTTGAGGTTGACGCCGATCTGCGGTGGCGGATCATCACCGCACTGGCGTCCGCCGGGCACCTCGACGCCGAAGGCCCGCACCTGCCGTTCATTGACGGCGAGGTGCTGCGCGACCCGACGTCGGCCGGGCAACGTCATGCCGCCGCGGCGGCTGCCGCCCGCCCGCAGGCCGAGGTGAAGCAGCGCGCCTGGCGGGAGGTCATCGAAGATGACACGCTCGCCAACAGCATCACGCGCGCGATCGTCACCGGCTTCGCCCAACCCGGGCAGGGTGCCCTGCTGGCGCCCTACACCGAGAGCTACTTCGAGGCGATCGCGCAAGTCTGGGAGCGACGTTCCAGCGAGGTGGCCCAGACCGTCGTGGTGGGCCTGTATCCGTCCTGGGATGTCAGCGAGGCGGCGCTGGATAAGGCCGATTGGTTCCTGGGCGGCCTGCACGTGCCGCCCGCACTGCGCAGGCTGGTACTCGAGGGCCGGGCCGGTGTCGAGCGGGCGCTGAAGGCACGGGCGTTTGACGCCAGCTAGGCGTCAGGTCAGCGGCGGGCTATTCCCGCCGCCATCACCCGAACCGCGCCGATCAGCCCGCCGATCAGGTTGCCCTCTTTGAAGGACGATGCGGCCGCCGAGACTCCCCGCGGCCCGGCCGACTCGACTCCGCGCCCGCGCACGTCTGCGCCGTAGACCACTTCGATCGAGCGTTGGTTGGGCGACACCGCCAGCAGCACGGCATTATCGGGGGTCGGCACATCGGCAAGGATCTCCCGGGCCCGGGCAGCGGTGTCGGCGCCCAGGTCACCGATGTAGACCGCGAAGCGGGCCCTGGACTGACGGGTGGCGACGGTGAGCGACTCGTCGAGTTCGACGAGATCCATCTTCGGGAACGGATACCGCATCGACCGCTGGTCGGAGTCGGTGACGCCCGAGAGTCGCCCGCTGGCGGTCACCGCCCAGCCGAGTGGCAGATCGCCGGCGTCGAACCGTGCCACTGCATGGTTACCATCGGCCACTGATGCCACCTCCCACGTTGACCGCGTTCGCGCGGCCGCGCTCCTGGTCGTCGTGATGACCGCCGCCGGGCACGACCTCGCCGGTGGCTGCCCACAGGATCGGCGCGTGCATCCACGACTCGGACAGCGTGTAGGTGGCCGGGCGATTGACCTTGCGGGAGTAGATCAGATAGATCAGTGCGATAATCGCCAGCACCGGTATTGCATAGATGAATCCCGTACTCACGCCATGAACCGTAGCGCAGCACTGACGTCAGGCGGCGCCTTCGTCGAGATAGCGCACCCAGACCGGGTCGAGTTCCTTGACGTTGCAGAGCAGCCGCCAGTGCTGGCCCTTCGGTGGCGTGGGCACCAGTCGCAGCGTCCAGCCCAACTCGCTCAACAGCTTGTCCGCCTTGCGGTGATTGCATCCCGAGCAGGCCGCCACGCAATTCTCCCAGGAATGCTCGCCACCCCGACTGCGTGGCACCACATGGTCGACGGTGTCCGCCTTGCCGCCGCAGTATGCGCAGCGGAACCGGTCGCGGTGCATCAGTGCCGCGCGGGTCATCGGAATCCGGGCCCGATAGGGCACTCGGACGTAGGTACGCAGCCGGATCACCGACGGCACCTTGATCGCCCGAGTGGCCGAGTGGATGACCGGGCCGGACGGATCGTCGTGCACCACGTCAGCCTTGCCGCACAGCACCATCACCACGGCCCGCCGGATCGGCAGGGCGGTGAGCGGCTCGTAGGTGGAGTTCAGCAGGAGCACCCGGCGACGCCCCCATACCGACCGCTCCGACGGCGGCGGCAGGGTGTCAACACTGTGGAGGCCAGAACTGTGGAGGCCAGAACTGTGCAGGCCAGAGCCGGACATGGGCCCAATTGAACCCGCCGCGGCACGGTGACCGCGGTTCCGTTTGCGCTGCGCCATGCATCCTCCAGCATTCAGTCCATCATGGATCGGCTCTGATCGCACGCGTATTTGCACCGTGTTCACGCGCACGTCAGCCGATGCACCAAGATGGAGCAGTGGCCGAGACTCCGCAGACCTTTTACGACGCGGTAGGCGGCGCCGCGACGTTCCGCACCATCGTGTCGCGATTCTACGAGCTGGTCAGCGACGACGAGGTGCTGCGGCCGCTGTATCCCGAGGACGACCTGGAGGGCGCCGAGGACCGGCTGCGGATGTTCCTCGAGCAGTACTGGGGTGGTCCCCGGACCTACTCCGATCAGCGCGGTCACCCGCGGCTGCGGATGCGGCACGCTCCGTTCCGGATCGGGTTCATCGAGCGCGACGCCTGGTTGCGCTGCATGCACACCGCGATCGCCTCGATCGACTCGACGACGCTGGACGACGAACACCGCCGCGAGTTATTGAACTACCTGGAACTGGCTGCGCAGTCGATGGTGAACTCCGCGTTCTGAGGACGTCTCAGCGCAGCACCAGGACCGGATCGCCCCGACGGCGAAACACCGAACCGAACCGGGCGTCGATCCGCAGCCACATGGGCAACGCCCGAACACGCACGATGTCCGTCTCCCCGTCTACCGCTGTGGCCTCAGGCAGGAATCGCATAGCCGCCAACGCGAGCACGCATCGCATCGGCACGCCGACCACCGACGGACCCCTACCGACCTGCAGCACCTCCTGATCCAACAGTGACGCCGGGGGGCCGTGCGCACTGCCGTGTTCGCGGGCCAGGTCGGCCCCGGCCCGCGCCAGTTCGACGAATACCGAGACCGGGACGTCATCGAGGTGGAGGAACCCGGCCTCAGGGGGCAGAACTCCGCGCCAGGCCGAGTCCATCGGATACCCGGGATCATAGAAGCCCGTATCCTCGGCGGCACGCAACCCAGACGCCAATGTTGCTGCGGCACATGAGAAATCGACCGGACGAATGTGACCGGCGACCACCCTGGCCGCCAGGACGTCAAATCCGGTCACCACCCAGGCCCCCACCAGATCATCAGTTCGGGTACGCAGGCGGATGACAGCGGCGTCGTCGAGACGCTGGGCATGTTCGGCAAAGATCGCCAGATCCTTGCGGTGGGCGGGATCGGGCACCCAGACGCCACGTTCACCCACGCCCGGCCGCGGGCCGCGGAGATCGCTCACCGCAGCCAGCGTTGCAGGTATTCCCGATGGGATGGCGAGAGCCGAACCAACCGCTGCTCATCGATGTGCACGGCCGCGAGTTGGGTCTCGGCGATCACCGACGGCTTGGATTCCGGATCGGCATCGACCGCCCGGACCTCGTAGCCGAGGGTGAAGTCGACCCGCGCCTCCTCCAGGATTGTCACCATCGTGGCGTGATTGATGTGCTGATACATGTCGATATCCGACCAGCGCACTCGCACACCGGTGGTGAATCCGTCAGCCACTCGTTCCCGTTCCAGTCGTCCGGGTCATGCTACGGATCTGGCGGGCCGCCACCGAAAGGGTTGCCAGATCCCGTGCATCACCTGCATAGATCTCGGCGAGGGTCCGGCGTGCCCGCTGCACCCGCGAACCATTGCCGTGCTCCCACTCGGTGATCTTGTCCGGCCCGCTCTCATCCGGTTCCCCGACCGCGAGCACGTCAAAACACAACGCGCGCAATGAACCGTAGATGTCGTCGCGAATCGCCAGTCTGGCGAGGGCATGCCAGCGATCATCGCGCGGCAGGCCCGACACCGCCGTGAGCAACCCGTCGGTACCCAGGTAGTCCATCAGCGCGAAGTAGGTGTCGGCGACCTCAGCCGGTTCGCGCTCGACGATGTCGGAGATATCGATCACGTCCAGCAGGCTGTACTGGTAGAGGCCGGAGGCCGCGGTGTACGCGAGATCCTCTGGTGCGCCGCTCGCGGCGAACTCGCCGGCCTCCTTGGTGACGATCGCGTGATCGTCACCGCGGAGCCATTCCGGCATCCGCGGAGCGAGTTCGGCAACTCCCGCGGCGAACCGGTTGATCTCAGCGCCCACGGCAAGCGGTTGCGGCCGGTAGTTCAGAAGCCAGCGCGAGGCGCGATCGAGTAGCCGGCGCAGGTCCAGTGTCATCCGATCACTGACCGTGACCCCGATACCCCCACGGTCTGATGCGGCGCGGATCTGCCGCCACGTTCGGCCGATCCCGAAAATGGCATCGGTGGCAGCGAAGGCGCGCACCGCATCGACATAACCCACACCGACGTCCTCGGTTACTCGGTAGGCGAAGGTGATGCCGCCGGTGTCGACAAGATCGTTGACCAGCATGGTGGTGACAATCTCGCGCCGAAGTTGGTGATCGCGGATCTCAGCGACGAAGTTGTCACGCAACTGGGCTGGGAAGTACTCCGGCAGTCGTGCCGCGAACGCCTCCTGGTCGGGAACATCGCTGGCCAAGACCTGCTCTTTGAGCGCCAGCTTGACATGAGCCATCAGGGTGGCCAGTTCCGGCGAGGTCAATCCGATACCGAGCTCTTGGCGCCGGCTGATCTCCTTATCCGTGGGCAGCGCCTCAAGTTCGCGGTTGAGCCCGCGTTGCTCTTCGAGTTCTCGGATCTGACGCGCGTGCACGTTGAGCAGGGCTGGGGCGTTGGAGCGACTTGTACCCATCAGATCGTTCTGGTCGCTGTTGTCGGTGAGCACCAGACGGGACACCTCGTCGGTCATCGAGGCCAGCAGCGCGCTGCGCTCCGCTGCCTTGACCCGGGAGTCACTGACCAGGGAATCGACCAGGATCTTGATATTCACCTCGTGATCCGAGCAGTCCACTCCGGCGGAGTTATCCAATGCATCGGTATTGATCCGGCCGCCGCAGAGGTCGTACTCAACACGTCCCAGCGATGTCACGCCCAGGTTGCCACCCTCGCCGATCACCCTGGCGCGCAACTGATTCCCATTCACTCGGACGGTATCGTTGGCCCGATCACCCACCGCGCCATCAGACTCGATTTCAGCTTTGATGTAGGTGCCGATTCCACCGTTGAACAACAGATCCACCGGCGCGCACAGGATGGCGCGGATAAGCTCCGGCGGCGTCATCTCGGTGACGCATTCATCAATACCCCCGTCCACCAATCCAAGAGCCTCGCGCATCTGCACGCTGATCGGAATCGACTTCTGCTGTCTGCTGAATACACCACCGCCGGCACTGATCAGGCCCGCGTCATAATCTTCCCAACTCGAGCGCGGGAGATCGAAGAGCCGGCGCCGCTCCTGGAACGAACGAGCGGCGTCCGGGTCGGGGTCGACGAAGATGTGCCGGTGGTCGAAGGCCGCAATCAGCCGAATGTGCTCCGACAGCAGCATTGCGTTGCCGAACACGTCACCGCTCATATCGCCGATCCCGGCGACGGTGAAATCCTCTGCCTGGGTGTCGGTGCCCAACTCCCGGAAGTGGCGGCGGACTGATTCCCACGCCCCCTTGGCGGTGATACCCATGACCTTGTGGTCATAACCCACCGAGCCGCCCGAGGCGAAAGCATCGCCGAGCCAGAACCCATAGGAGTTCGCCACATCATTGGCGATATCGGAGAACGTGGCAGTGCCCTTATCGGCAGCGACGACGAGGTAGGCGTCGTCGCCGTCACGGCGTACCACCCGCGCCCGCGTCACCACCCGTCCACTAAGCCGCTCCACGTTGTCGGTGACATCCAGCAGTCCGGCGACGAACAACCGGTAGCAAGCGACCCCTTCATCCCGGAACGCCTCCCGGTCCGCCGTGGCATCGCCGGTCGGCACCGGCGGCTGCTTGAGCACGAACCCACCCTTGGCTCCGACCGGAACGATGACGGCGTTCTTGACGGCTTGTGCTTTCACCAGGCCCAGAACCTCGGTGCGGAAGTCCTCGCGGCGGTCGCTCCAGCGCAGCCCGCCACGGGCAACCGGCCCGAACCGTAGATGCACGCCCTCGACCCGCGGCGAGTAGACGAAGATTTCGAACTTCGGCCTAGGCAGCGGCAATTCGGTGATGAACTCCGGATTCAACTTGATTGACACTGCATTTCGCGCGCGCGCCGACGTGGGATCGGTGACGAAGTAGTTGGTCCGCAGCGTGGCCTCGATCATCGAGGCGAATGCTCGCAGTACCCGGTCGGTGTCCAGGCTCGTGAGCGCATCGATATCGGCGGCCACCGAGCGCGCCGCAACCCTGGCGTCGAGACCCTTGACCGATGAATCCGGGTCGAACATCGCCTCGAACAGCGCTACCAGCGACCGGGCTGTCGAGCTGTTCTCGTTGAGCACCGATTCGATACGGGCCTGGCTGTATGGGAAGCCGGCTTGACGAAGGTATTTGGCGTAGGCACGCAGCAGGATGACCTGCTGCCAGGTCAGGCCCGCCCGCAACACGAGTTCGTTGAACCGGTCAACCTCGACGCGGCCATGCCAGATCGCGGTGACGGCGTCGGTGAACCGCTGCGCGGTGGCGTCCCACTCCTGCGGGGTCTGCGACCACCCGACACCCGGGTCGGGCCGGATCGTGAATTGGTAGATCCGCACCGACAGTCCGTCGGGCCGGATCACGCTGAACGGCCGCTCCTCGAGGACCTCCACCCCCATGCACTGCAACATCGGCAGCAACTGGCTCAGCGATGCCGAGGAGCCGCCGAGGTACCAGGTCAGGAATGCCTCACTGCCCTGGTTGCCTGGTTCCAGTTGCAGTTTCACCGAGTCGTGCGCCAAACCCTCGATGATGCCGATATCGGTGATGGCCTCCTCCGGGGTGACCGCCTGCTTGAATTCCTCGGGCAGTGCTTCGGCGTAGTGCTCGGCCACAACCGGATCAGTGACTCGATCCGACGCCATGAGCCGGTCGGCCCAGGTCCGTGTTGCCCCGGTGAGCAGATCCTGGATGCGGATGCGGTTGCCCTCCGCGGTGTCGATTGGCAAGCGGTGCGGTGAGTCCGGCAGGCGAACCGTGAAATGTACTACCGCCCAGGGTGATTCGCTGACACGGGCGGCGTAGTCAATGCTGGATCCGCCGAACTCACGGACCAGGATGTCCTGCATAGCGAGCCGGACGGCGGTGGTGTAACGGTCGCGTGGCAGATACACCAGGCAGGAAACGAAATGGCCGAGTTGATCTGCACGCAGGAACAGCAGGGTACGTCGGCGCGAGCCGAGATCGACCACGGCACTCGCCATGTTCAGTAGTTGGTCCGCGTTGAGTGCGAACAGCTCTGAGCGTGGGATGGTCTGGATGATGTCGAGCATCAGCTGCCCGGGATGGCTGGGGTCGTCGGCCGACATCGCCAGAACTTGCTGCACGCGCCCGGCGATCAGCGGGATGTCGAGCACGTTGGCGTTCATCGCCGCGACGGTGAACAGCCCGACAAACCGGTGTTCAACGGCTTGATGATTCCCCGAGTCGCTGTGCTCGCGCACCGCGATGATGTAGGGATAGGCGCCGTAGCGAAGAAAGCTGGGCATGGTGGCTTGGGCCAGCACCAGCAGATCTCCGGGGCCGCTGAGTTCGGGCAGCACCTCGGTGCGCAGTCGCGCCACTCCCAGCCGGCTCGACTCATCGGCCGTGGCGTCGCCGTCGCCGACGGTGCAGCGCTGGGCACCGAGGACCACGAAGTGTCCGCCGGCCAGCCAGCGCAGCAGATCGGCGACATCGGCACGGTCGGGGCCGGCGAAGCGGGCTCCGGTGTCGGCGTCGATATCGTCGGCCAAACCCTGCAGGGCGGCGGCCAGTGCCGCCGAATCGTTGGCCACCTGGCGGGCGTCGGCCACGACCATCGGCAGTAGTCGAACGGCTTCGGCCAGCGCCCTGCGGTTGACCGATGTGGACAGCCGGATGTGGATCCAGGACTCGTCGATGTAGTCGGGCCCGGCATCAGCGTCAGGCCGGACGTCGAGCAGGGTACCTTCGGCGTCGCGGCGGACTCGCAGCGCCGGATGCATCAGGGCGACATAGGCGACGCCTAATCGGTGCATCAGGACTGTCACCGAGTCCATCAGCATGGTGGCCTGGTCGGTGACGATCTGCAGGGCGGGACCGAATCCGCCCGGATCATCAGCGCCGTAGACCTCGACGAGGGTCTCGCCGACTCGGCGTCGACGAGCCAGGTTGTGCTGAGCGGCGATCAGTGCCGGTGTTACCGACGCGTCGGCGTCCGCGGGTTCATCGATAGTGGTGACCATGGCACCCGGGTGCGGACCGCGGTAGGTGGCCTGGTACGCCTCGGCGATGCTGCGGTCAACCGTCATACCGTAGGCGCTCCCGAATCGGCATGCGTACCGTCGCTGGTACGCGCGCTGATCACATTAGTCCCGCGTCAGCCTGCGATGGGTCACTCTGTGCGGACGGGCCGCCTCTGCTCCGAGTCTTTCGAGCTTGTTCTCCTCGTACGCCCCGAAGTTGCCCTCGAACCAGAACCACGTGGCCTCATTGCTGGCATCACCCTCCCAGGCAAGGATGTGTGTGCAGGTGCGATCCAGGAACCAGCGGTCGTGGGAGATCACCACGGCACAACCCGGAAACTGCTCCAACGCGTTCTCCAGCGAACCGAGGGTCTCGACATCGAGATCGTTGGTGGGCTCGTCGAGCAGCAACAGGTTGCCGCCCTCCTTGAGGGTCAGCGCCAGATTGAGCCTGTTGCGTTCACCGCCCGAGAGCACACCGGCCGGCTTCTGCTGATCGGGGCCCTTGAATCCGAAGGCCGACACGTATGCCCGGGAAGGGATCTCGTTCTGGCCGACCTGGATGTAGTCGAGCCCGTCGGAGACCACCTCCCAGACGTTTTTCTTCGGGTCGATACCGCCCCGCGACTGATCGACATAGCTGAGCTTGACGGTGTCCCCGACCCGCACGGTGCCGCTGTCCGGTTCTTCCAATCCGACGATGGTTTTGAATAGGGTGGTCTTGCCGACACCATTGGGCCCGATCACACCGACGATCCCGTTGCGGGGCAGCGTGAATGACATATCCTTAATCAGGATGCGCCCGTCATAGCCCTTATCCAGGTGATCGATCTCAACCACGATGCTCCCCAGTCGCGGACCGACCGGGATCTGGATCTCCTCGAAGTCGAGCTTGCGGGTCTTCTCGGCTTCGGCCGCCATCTCCTCGTAGCGCGCCAGGCGCGACTTGCTCTTAGCCTGGCGGGCTTTGGCCCCGGAACGCACCCAGGCCAGTTCTTCTTTGAGCCGCCTCTGCAGCTTCTGGTCCTTCTTGCCCGACACCTCAAGACGTTCGGCCTTCTTCTCCAGATAGGTGGAGTAGTTGCCCTCGTACGGGTAGGCGCGGCCGCGGTCGAGTTCGAGGATCCACTCGGCGACGTTGTCCAGGAAGTAGCGATCGTGGGTGACCGCCAGAATAGCGCCCTTGTAGTCGGCGAGGTGCTGTTCGAGCCACTGCACGCTCTCGGCGTCGAGGTGGTTGGTCGGCTCGTCGAGCAGCAGCAGATCGGGCTTGCTCAGCAGCAGTTTGCACAGTGCCACCCGCCGCCGCTCGCCACCCGACAGGCGGGTGACCGGATCATCGGGCGGCGGGCAGCGCAGCGCATCCATCGCCTGCTCCAACTGGGAGTCCATATCCCAGGCGTCGGCGTGGTCGAGCTCCTCCTGAAGCTGACCCATCTCCTCCATCAGCTCGTCGGTGTAGTCGGTGGCCATGAGCTCCGCGACCTCATTGAAGCGGTCAAGCTTCACCTTGATCTCGCCCAGGCCCTCCTCCACGTTTCCGCGAACCGTCTTCTCCTCATTCAGCTGCGGTTCCTGCTCCAGGATCCCGACGGTCGCGCCGGGCGCCAGGAAGGCGTCGCCATTGTTGGCGTGGTCGAGTCCTGCCATGATGCGCAGGACGCTGGACTTACCGGCGCCGTTGGGGCCGACGACCCCGATCTTGGCGCCCGGTAGGAAACTGAGCGTGACGTCGTCAAGGACCACCTTGTCGCCGTGCGCCTTGCGGACCTTGCGCATGGTGTAGATGAATTCGGCCATTGCCACATCCTAGGCAGGCGCCCCCAGCACCAAATCCTCCGAGTCGGCCTGCTGGCCGCCCTCCGCACCAACGGTGTCGTCATCGCTATCGGCCTCGGCGTTACCGGTGGCGTCACCTACCGGGGGGTTCTGGGGCTGGCCCGACTGCTCGATGCGGGCGATTACCCGCGCGAGATCCGGACCCACCGCGGTGGCACGCATCTCCAACGATGCTCGCTTGACTCCGTCACGGTCCTCGTACTCGCTGGTGTGAGCGGTGCCGACCGCGATCACCGCGGCACCCTTGTACAGGCCGGCGCCGACCCCGGTGACCAGCCTGCCCCAGCAGTTGACGGTGATGAACAGTGAATTGCCCGGTTCCCAGGTGCCGTCGGTGGTGCGGCGACGGGAGTTACTCGCTACCCGGAAACTGATCACTTCCTGGTCGGCTACGACGCGGCGGCGCGGGTCGGTGATGATTCGGCCGACGACGGTGATCGGTGTTTCGAACATGACTGTTGTCCTTTCATAGCAGTGCGGGTGTGCCCCTCCATTGGGCGCTGAACCACCGACGGCCCGGACCCGCCAACGGCGCGGGCCCGACCGAGGTGTGGATAGATGCCGGACTGGGGAGAAATTCAGCGGTGAGCGTCGTCACGACGGGCCAGCTCGGCCAGCATCGCGTTGTACGCCGACATATCGGCGTCGTGATCGCGGACGGCGGCCCGGTCCATGCGGGTGGATGTGCGCCGGTCGCTGCGCTGCCACTGGATCAGCAGTGCCAGCAGCACCACCACCAGTGGTATCTCACCGGCTGCCCATGCGATAGAACCGCCGAGATGCTGATCACCGAGAAGATCGGTGTGCCAGGGCAATTGCAACGACCGGTAAAACCGCCCGGCGAGGACCTCACCCAGACCCATCAGCAAGATGCCGAAAAACGCGTGGAGTGGGATTGAGGCGAACACCATTCCGAACTTGCCGAGCGGCGGAATCGGTCGAGGAGTGGGATCGATCCCGATCACCGCCCAGTAGAAGAGGTATCCGGTGAGCAGGAAGTGAATATTCATCAGCAGGTGTGCACCGTGATGGGAGGCCGCGGCGTCGAAGATGCCGCCGAAGTACAGCGCATAGAACCCGGCGACGAACATCACGGTGGCCACCACCGGATGGGTGAAGAACCTCGACACTCCGCTGTGCAGGCCGGCCAGCAGCCATTCCCGCGGACCGGGCGGGTTACCCTTGCCCGCCGTCGGCAGAGCCCGCAGCGCAAGCGTCGTCGGAGCACCCAGCACCAACAGGACCGGGGTGAGCATCGACAGCAGCATGTGACCCGCCATGTGCATGCTGAACATGGCCGGCATATATCGGCCCAGCCCCGATGAGGTGGTGAACAGCAACACCGCGCAGCCCAGCAACCAGGAAGCCGTTCGGCCGGCCGGCCACGGATCTCCGCGTCGATGCAACCGGATGACCCCGGCGATGTACACCACCGCGAAAACGATTGCGGCGCTGCCGAATACGAGATCAAAATGCCAACCCAGCAGGATCCGCGCCACCGTGGGCGGGCCGTCCAAGTCGTACCCGAGCGCGACCTCCACCGCTGACGGGTTGAGAACGGCCGGCGGTGGCGGCGGGGTGCGGCCCAGCCCGACCGCAATACCGAAGGCCACACCGAAAACCAGCGCCTCGACCACCGTCAGCCGGATCAGGGGGGCACGGGAGTCGGGATCGGACTGCAACGCAGTGACCGCGCCAGTGCGCTGCCGCCAGCCGATCACGCCCAGGGTGAACAGCGCCACGGCCTTGGCGACCACCAGCCAGCCATAGGACGTCGAGAACAGGTCGCTGAGCCGGATCCGCACTGCGGCATTGACGATCCCGGACACCGCCATGGCGATGAAGCACCAGAGGGCGACGG
>NZ_JAEMSG010000071.1 GCF_016462945.1 Mycolicibacterium sp.
GTCGACGACCCGGCCGGTGATCACCGTCTCCTTCTCCAGATCGACACCGGCGGGCAGCGTCGGTCCTTGTTTGGGTGCAGCGCACATGGTCAACTTCCCAACTCGATCGGGGCCCCCACCAGGGAGCCGTATTCGGTCCAACTGCCGTCGTAGTTCTTGACGTTGCGGTGCCCCAACAGTTCCTGCAGCACAAACCAGGTGTGCGAAGAACGCTCACCGATGCGGCAGTAGGCGATGGTCTCCAGCCCGGTGTCGAGGCCTGCCGCCGCATAGAGGTCGGCCAGTTCCTCGTCTGACTTGAAGGTGCCGTCCTCGTTCGCGGCTCTGCTCCAGGGCACGTTGATGGCGCCAGGGATGTGGCCTGGTCGCTGGCTTTGCTCCTGAGGCAGGTGCGCGGGAGCCAGGATCTTGCCGGAGAACTCATCCGGCGAACGCACGTCGACAAGGTTCTTGGTACCGATGGCGGCGATCACCTCATCGCGAAACGCGCGGATGCTGTGATCGGCTGCCTGGGCGGTGTAACTGGTGGCGCGCCGATTTACCTCTTCGGTGGACAACGGCCGGCCGTCGAGTTCCCATTTCTTGCGGCCGCCGTCGAGCAGCTTGACGCTGTCGTGGCCGTAGATCGTGAAGTACCAGTAGGCGTAGGCGGCGAACCAGTTGTTGTTACCCCCGTAGAGGATGACGGTGTCATCGTTGGCTATCCCACGTTCGCTGAGCAGTTTCGAGAACTGTTGGGCATCAACGAAATCCCGCTTGACCGGGTCCTGCAGATCGGTCTTCCAGTCGAGCCTGACCGCGCCGGTGATATGACCGGTGTCGTAGGCGCTGGTGTCCTCGTCGACCTCGACGAAGACGACGCCGGGGGTGTTGAGATTGCCTTCGGCCCAGTCAGTGGAGACCAGGACATCGGAGCGGGCCACGATCAGCCTTCCGGTGGGCGGTGCAGTCGGGCAACCAGTGGGTAGAGCATGCAGCCGAGGCAGATGCCGAAGGCCGCGTTGAGGAAAGCCGCCGCCAGAGCGAACGCGGTGGCGGTCACGCCCACCAACGGGGCACCGAGCGCAAACCCGGTCACCCCGACGACCGCGAAGAGCAGGCCCACCAATTGGGCGAACTTCAACGGCGGGACGGGTTCCCGCTCGGTGACCGGACCGAGCCGTGGTGACACCACAGTGGCGAAGATCCGGCCGTAGGGGTGCCGCCGCGGACCCCCTGTAGCGCCGCTGGTGAAGACGGCGGCCTGCGCGGCCAGGATTACGGCAGCCGCGGGTGCGCTGAACGCTGAGACCGCGAGCACTGACAGCAGGACTGCGGTGGTGACCCAGGCGGCAAAGCGAGGACCGCGCACGTCTACCTGGTCGGTCGCGGCGGTGTGTTCGACGGTGTTGGTTGACACAAAATTCTCCTGTTGCAGGGCAGGGCTGACATTCCGCAGACCGGCGGGGGTGCTACGTGAGAGGGGGCGACGGCAGAGGTCGGCGGCTACTCAGCAGCTACGGCAACAACAGCAACAACCCGCGATGCGGCACAGATCAACTGCGCGGCGTTTGGTGAGCGTTTGCTCGAGGCGGGTTGACACAGGTCAGATGGTACCCAATGAAGGGACCATCACGTCAATAGGGGTTCGAGCGCCGCCCTCAGATCGGCTGCTTTCGGAACACCGGCCGACCGGTATCGCTGTCGGCCGGCGGCGTCGAAGATGAACGTTGTCGGCAGGGACAACACCGAGAGTTTGCGCGCGGCGCCCGGATCGGCGTCCATGTCTACCTCGAGGTGCGCCACCCCGGGCAGGTCGGCGCAGACCTGATCGATCACCCGACGCACCGCGGCGCAGGGGCCGCACCACACCGCGGTGAAGTGCACGATGGTCGGCGCAGTCGGCGCAAGCCCCAAATCGGTGGTGTCGAGGTCGGCTGGATCGGCGATGTCGCGCAATACCCCCGATCGCCGGTTATGCAATATGCCCGCCGCGCCGGCAAGCCCCAGAGCGGCGGCGATGGCCGCTCCCGCGGTGACGAGAGCACTCATGATTGCGTGAAACCGTCGAGTCGGACGGTTACTTCCTCGGCGATGCCCTCGATGATGATGTCGGATCCGCGCGCGCCTTCGCTGGTGGGCTTAAGCCCGAACGGCAGTTTCTGTCCGGGCATAGTGGTGCCGAAGGCGCGCAGCACCGCGGCGCGCTTGTCGTCGGGAACAGCCCGGTCGGCGGTGTTCGGTCCGGTCACGACGCCGGTGGGGGTGAAAACCAGGGTGGTCTGGTCCGGGCCTGCAACAGACAGGTCGACCGTGACGCTCACCGGCTTGTCGAGGCCCGCCCTGGTGGGTGTGCCGGTGAAGATCAGGCCGTTGCTTCCCGAGATACCGGATTCGGTCGTCCCGCCGGTGGCGTCGTTGGTGTCGGCTGCCGGGGCTTCCACCGTGAGGTCCCTGACCCCGATGAACCCGCCCAGATGGCGCGAGTCGATGATGATCCGGCTCTCGAGCTTGCCGACCGGTAGGTCGGCGTCCGGGCGGACCAGCCAGGAGGCCTGCGTCAGACCGACGTCGTGCATGGTTGCCTCAAGGGTTACTTTGCCCACCACGGGATGATCGACACCGCCGGCTTTGATCTCCAACTCGCGGTAGTGATGGCCCAGGGCCTGAGGAACGAACGGAAATCCCAGGATCGCCACCCACGGGTCGAACGGCAGTCCCGCGGCGGACCGGAGGTGGCGGGACAGCTGGTATTCGGCGTAGATCGCGGCGCCGGTGTCGACGCCGACCGCCACCAGGACCACCGCCAGCACCGAGACCCCCGCAGCGCTCAGCAGCTTTCGCACCCCGTCATTCTGGCTTACCGCCATTTCACCCCGTCCGAATCGGGGTAACAGCAGGTCGCGGGTTAGAGTTACGCCGAACCTGGAGACTGAGTTTGGACCTGCTGCTTCTTACCGCCGACCCGAATCCTGAATCGGTGCTGCCCTCGTTGGCTCTGCTGGCGCATCACGTGCGCTGCGCACCCACCGAGGTTTCATCGCTGCTCGAGGCCGGCTCGGCCGATGTCGCACTCGTGGACGCGCGGTCGGATCTGGCGGCCGCGCGGGGGCTGTGCCGGCTCCTGGGTTCCACGGGCGCGTCGGTACCCGTGGTCGCCGTCGTCAACGAGGGCGGCCTGGTCGCCGTGAACGTGGACTGGGGTATCGACGAAATTCTCCTGCCGGGCACGGGACCAGCGGAGATCGACGCCCGGCTGCGGCTGTTGGTAGGCCGGCGCGGCGGGCTGGCCAACCAGGAGAGCGTCGGAAAGGTGAGCCTCGGCGAACTCGTCATCGACGAGGGCACCTACACCGCACGTCTGCGCGGGCGTCCACTTGACCTGACCTACAAAGAATTCGAATTATTGAAGTACCTCGCTCAGCACGCCGGCCGGGTGTTCACCCGGGCGCAACTGCTGCAGGAGGTGTGGGGCTATGACTTCTTCGGGGGCACCCGCACGGTCGACGTCCATGTGCGGCGACTGCGGGCCAAGCTCGGACCCGAATACGAGGCGTTGATCGGCACGGTCCGCAACGTGGGCTACAAGGCGGTGCGCCCGGCACGCGGCCGATCGACCACCACCGGTGCTGACGTCGCGGACGATCAGGGCGTAGGTGCCGAAGCGCTCGAGGTCACCCCCGCGGGCGCCATATCGCATTCGCTGCCCGGCCGGTGACGGCTGCGCACTGGCGCACCGCCCTGTCCGCGCCTGAGCAGGAGGCCGTCCGCGGCCTCGTCGCAGCAGCCCAGAGCGCCGACGGAATTGCCCCGGTGGGGGAGCAGGTGCTTCGGGAACTCGGCCAACAGCGCACGGAACACGTGCTGGTAATCGGTCCGGACGATCCGCGCACGGCCACCGGTTACCTCAACCTGACACCGGGCGCCGATGGCGACGCGACAGCGGAACTGGTGGTACACCCCGATGCTCGTCGCCGCGGTATCGGCACAACGCTGGTGAATGCCGCGATCGAGCGCAGCGGCGGCCGGGTGCGATTCTGGGCCCACGGCACTGGACCCGGCGCCCGCGCCGTCGCTGACGCTCTCGGCCTACGGGTTGCGCGTGAACTGATCCAGATGCACCGGCCGTTACGTGATCTGCCCGAACCTGTTGTCCCCGTCGGTGTCTTGGTCCGCACCTATTCCGGCCCCAAGGACAACCCCGAGTTGTTGCGGGTCAATAACGCCGCCTTCCCCTGGCATCCCGAGCAGGGCGGCTGGACCGATACCGAAATCGACGAACGCACGGTCGAGGAGTGGTTCGATCCCAACGGGATCTTCCTGGCCTTCGACACCGAGGACGCCGACAAGCTGCTGGGTTTTCATTGGACAAAGGTGCACGCCGATCACGCCGGCGGGGCCCTGGGCGAGGTGTATGTGGTGGCTGTCGACCCCGCGGCGCAGGGCCGCGGACTGGGCCGGCTGCTGACCCTGCTCGGACTCGACTATCTGGCGCGACGGCTTGGGCATCTGCGTGAACCGATCGTCATGCTCTACGTCGAGTCCGACAACGCCGCCGCGATCAGGACCTATCAGGGGCTCGGATTCACCGTCGCCGGCGTGGATACCGCGTACTCACCGCGCTGACCGGCTTACCTGTTCACCTTTCGTTAACCGCCCATCCGTGAAGCGGCCATCCCCGCCGCATACGTTTAGCGACAGCTTTCAAAATTTGGGGGTTTCTGAACTTCGACAGAAGGTAAACACGGTGGATCTGACCAGCTTCGGCAAGGCGTTCGTGGGAACGGCCTCGGTGGTGGCGGTCGCCGCACTCACCGCGTGCGGCAGTGACAACAACACAGCGTCGTCGACGTCGTCGGCCGCGAGCGCCGGCGGTGCCGGTGGATCCTCGATCGCCTGCGGTGGGAAGAAGTCCCTGAAGGCCAGTGGCTCCTCGGCACAGGCGAACGCCGTGACGCGTTTCGTCACCGCCTATGAGGCGGCCTGCCCGGGGTACACCCTCAACTACACCTCCAGCGGATCCGGCGCCGGTGTGAAGGAATTCATCGGGGGCCAGACCGATCTCGGTGGTACCGACTCGCCGCTTAACGCCGACAAGGGCGAGGTCGATAAGGCCAAGGAGCGTTGCGGCGGTGCCGACGCGTGGAACCTGCCCGTGGTTTTCGGCCCGATCGCCATCACCTATAACGCACCCGGAGTCGACTCGCTGATTCTCGACGGACCGACCGCTGCCAAGATCTTCAGCGGTGCCGTCACGAGTTGGGACGCCCCCGAGATCGCGGCACTGAACCCCGGCAAGGCACTGCCGGCACAGCCGATCGTCGTGATCTTCCGCAGCGATGAGTCGGGCACCACCGACAATTTCCAGAAGTACCTCACCGCTGCTTCCGACGGTGCGTGGGAGAAGGGTGCCGGCAAGACGTTCAACGGTGGCACCGGCGAAGGCGCCAAAGGCAATGAAGGCACGTCCGCGGCGATCACGAGCACGCCCGGTTCGATCACCTACAACGAGTGGTCGTTCGCGAAGAACCAGGGCCTGTCCATCGCCCAGATCATCACCTCCGCGGGTCCGGATCCGGTGACGTTGTCCGTCGAATCGGTCGGTAAGTCGATCGCAGGCGTGAAGATCAAGGGCGAGGGCAACGACCTGGTTCTGGATACATCGACGTTCTACAAGCCGACTGAGGTCGGCGCCTACCCGATCGTGCTCGGCACCTACTCGGTGGTGTGCTCCAAGTACCCGGAGGCCGAGGTCGCGCCCGCGGTCAAGGCCTTCCTGAGTGTGGCACTCGGCAAGGGCCAGGAGGGCTTGACCGATAATGGCTATATCCCGGTGCCGGATTCCTTCAAAGACAAGCTGACGACCGCGATCAACGCCATCTCGTAATCCGCATCTCTGATTACCGGGGTTCGATGACGATCAAGCCAGACCCGAGCGTGGTGGGTTCGCCGGCCCCGGTGGGGCCACCGCGCAGGGGGCATACTCCAATAATGGTGTCCACGGTGGTTCCGAGATACGGACTGAAAAGCGGCGGCAGGTGGGGCGACCGGGTCTTCGGCTCGGTGGCCCTAGCCGCGGGGGCGACCATCATCGGCGCGATCGCGCTGATGGCACTGTTTCTGATGATTCAGGCGGTGCCGTCACTGCAGGCCAACAAGGCCAATTTCATCAGCAGTTCCGAGTTCAACACCACCGATGCGGAGAATCTTCGGTTCGGTATCGCCGGCCTGTTCCAGGTCACGATCCTCAGTTCACTGTTCGCCATGGTGACCGCGGTGCCGATCGCCATCGGCATCGCCGCCTTCCTGACGAACTATGCGCCCCGTCGGCTGGCACGGCCCTTCGGCGTTCTGGTCGACATGCTTGCTGCGGTGCCCTCGATCGTGTTCGGTCTCTGGGGAATCTTCGTGCTGGCGCCGCGCCTGGAACCTGTCGCGGCGTTCCTCAATGCTCACCTCGGCTGGCTCTTCCTGTTCGGCAAGGGAAATGTCTCGCTCGCCGGTGGGGGAACGATCTTCACGGCGGGGGTCGTACTCGCGGTGATGATCCTGCCGATCATCACCTCGGTGACCCGAGAGGTTTTCAGCCTCACCCCCCGCGGCCAGGTCGAGGCCGCGCAGGCATTGGGCGCCACCAAATGGGAAGTCGTGCGTATGACGGTCTTCCCGTACGGCCGAAGCGGAATGATCGCCGGATCGATGCTCGGCTTAGGCCGAGCACTCGGGGAGACGGTCGCGGTCTTGATCATTCTGCGTTCGGCCGCGCAGGCGGGACACTGGTCGGTGTTCGATGGCGGCTACACCTTCGCATCCAAGATCGCCTCGGCCGCAGCGGAATTCAGCTCGAAATTGCCGACCGGCGCCTATATCGCGGCGGGCCTGGTGCTGTTTATCCTCACCTTTGTCGTCAACGCACTTGCGCGTGCGGCAGCAGGGGGAAGGGTGAGCGGCGGATGACCCAATCCGTGCTCGAAGCACCAGCCAAGGGGCCCACGTTCCACCCACTCAGCCCCATCCGCAAGATCAAGAACAAACTGGCCACGATTCTGTTCGCGACCGCATTCGCCATCGCCACCATTCCGCTGGTGTGGGTGTTCTACACCGTGCTGGAACGGGGGTTGAAAGCTGTGTTGGGTCCGGGGTGGTGGACCAAGTCACTGGCCGGTGTATTGCCCGAGCAGTTCGCCGGCGGTGTCTACCACGCGATCTACGGCACAGTTCTCCAGGCCGGTATCGCCGCGCTGCTATCGGTTCCGCTGGGCATCATGGCGGCGATCTACTTGATCGAGTTCGGGCGCGGGACGTTCGCCAGGGTGACGACTTTCATGGTCGATATTCTGGCCGGCGTCCCGTCGATTGTGGCGGCGTTATTCATCTTCGCGCTGTGGATTTCGACGCTGGGCTTTTCGCAGAGTGCCTTCGCGGTGTCATTGGCCCTCGTGCTGCTGATGTTGCCGGTTGTGGTGCGCAATACCGAAGAGATGCTCAAGCTGGTGCCTGACGAATTGCGCGAGGCCTCCTATGCGTTGGGCATTCCCAAGTGGAAGACCATCCTGCGGGTGGTCGTGCCGACGGCGCTGCCTGGAATCGTCAGCGGCCTGCTGTTGGCACTGGCCAGGGTGATGGGTGAGACCGCACCGGTGCTGGTGCTGGTCGGCTACGCCCGCTCGATCAACTACGACGTATTGAACGGCAATATGGCCTCGCTGCCACTGCTGATCTACACGGAGTTGACCAATCCCGAGGCGGCGGGCCGTGCGCGGGTGTGGGGTGCCGCCCTCACGCTCATCCTGATCGTGGGCGCTTTGTATTTGGCTGCGGCGTTCCTGAACAGGTATCTGACCCGACACCGAACCTGAGCGGCGCGAGAAAAGGCACCAATGGCTAAGCGCATCGATCTCAAAGACGTGAACATCTACTACGGTTCGTTTCAGGCCGTTGCCGGTGTGACGATCGCGGTAAAGGCGCGCAATGTGACAGCCTTCATCGGCCCGTCCGGCTGCGGTAAGTCGACTGTGCTGCGGACGTTGAACCGGATGCACGAAGTCATCCCGGGTGGTCGGGTCGAAGGTTCGGTACTTCTCGACGGTGAGGATATCTACGGCGCCGGCGTGGATCCGGTGAGTGTCCGTAAGACGATCGGGATGGTCTTTCAGCGACCAAATCCCTTTCCCACCATGTCGATTCGCGACAATGTGGTGGCCGGCCTGAAGTTACAAGGTGTGCGCAACGGCAAGCGTCTCGATGAGACCGCAGAGCGATCACTGAGGGAGGCAAACCTGTGGAACGAGGTCAAGGACCGGCTCGACAAGCCCGGCGGCGGTCTGTCCGGGGGTCAACAGCAGCGGCTGTGTATCGCCCGCGCCATTGCGGTACAACCCGACGTGCTGTTAATGGACGAGCCGTGTTCGGCTCTGGACCCCATCTCGACACTGGCAATCGAGGACCTGGTCGAAAAACTTAAACGTGACTTCACCATTGTTATCGTTACGCACAATATGCAGCAGGCGGCCCGCGTCAGCGATCAGACGGCGTTTTTCAACTTGGAAGCCACCGGGAAGCCGGGTCGGCTGGTCGAGTTCGATGACACCGGGAAAATATTCTCCAACCCCACGCAGAAGGCGACCGAGGATTACATCTCCGGCCGGTTCGGCTGACGCGCTAGTACGTCGCGATCTCATCCTCTTCCGGCAGGCGCCCGGTGACCTGGAATATCACTCGCCGTGAAATCTCCACCGCGTGGTCGGCGAAGCGCTCATAAAAACGCCCCAGCAACGTGACATCCACGGCGGCGGCAACGCCGTGCTTCCACTCCCGGTCCATCATCACGCTGAACAGGTGTCGGTGCAGGTCGTCCATGGCGTCGTCTTCTTGGCGAATCAGCCGCGCCTGTTCCTGGTCACGAGACAGCAGCACCTCTCGAACGCAGGCGCCCAAATCGACGGCTATCCGGCCCATCTCGGCGAAGTAGCCGTTGACCTCTTCGGGTAGTGCGTGCAGGGGATGGCGGCGGCGGGCGATCTTGGCCACATGCAACGCCAGAGCGCCCATCCGCTCAACATCCGCAACGATCTGGATCGAGCCGACGATCGTCCGCAGGTCTCCTGCCACCGGCGCCTGCAGGGCCAGCAGCACGAAGGCCGCCTCCTCGGCGCGGGCACTGGCGGCGATGATGCTCTCATGATCGCCGATCACCTGTTCGGCCAACACCAGATCAGCCTGCAGGAGCGCCTGAGTCGCCCGTTCCATCGCGATGCCGGCCATCCGGCACATCTCAGCAAGCTGGTTTGTCAACGCGTCTAACTGCTCGTGGTAGGTGGTACGCATCAGCTGAGTTTACGCCCGAACTTGATGTCGGTACCCCGGTTGAGACTGAACGGAGCGTGAAAGCCAGCTACTCACAGGTGACGTCGGCGCCGTTGGTGACGGTCAGATCCGACGGCAGCCTGGCCGCTGTGCCGGTTCCGGCGTGAGTTACCGAGACGGTCAGAGGCGTACCGCTGGCCTGCGGGTACTTGACGCCGGCGAAGTCGGGCCCGAGAACTACCTGCACGGTCTCGCCGAGGCCGGTGATCCGCTCGGTGTGGGCACCGGGCAGCGTGGCCGCAACCGTGGCAGCGGCTTGTTCATTGCCCAGTGAGTAGAAGACGGTGGTCTCGGTCACGGTGCTCCAGTCCGAGTAGTAGTCGGGGGCGAGCACGGTGAAGCGATACAACTCCAGTTCGCTTGTGACGGTGTCGGCCAGTCCGCTTTGGTCGGTGGCGTTGGCAACCTGCAGCGTCACATCGCGCGGATCGGCGGCCACCGCCTTGACCTGTTCGGTGGTGGTCGAGGTCGGATCGATGGAGTAGGCAGAGTCCGCTGGCGGCTCCGTGGATGCCGTGCTGCTGGGTGTCTCGACAGCCTTCGTGTCCGCCGTCAGCGGACTCAGCGTCTCGTTGTTGTTGTTTTCGCCGGGCAGCGGTTTGTCGTCGATGATCGCGTCGAACAACGCCTGGACGTCCTCGGTACGCGCCAGCTCGTTACCCTCCGCATCGGGGTAACCGGTGGTCGGCACCGTGACGAAGGTGATGCGACCGGCGTTCATGCCCTGCAGTGACTGGCCGAGTCGCACCAGATCCCGGGTCTGGACGTTGTCGACATAGCTGTCGTCGATGAAGGTATTGACCACAGCGTCGAGCTTGCCGAGGTCGAACAGGGTGTCGCTGGAGATCATCGAGCGCAGCAGCGAGGACAGGAATAGTTGCTGGCGTTTTATCCGGCCATAGTCACCGTTGCCCTCAGTGGTGATGGTCCTGGCGCGAACGTAACTCAAGGCCGTGGGGCCGTCGAGTTTCTGCCGCCCGGCGGTGGCCAGCACGGTCCCGAGTTCGCCGTCTTCCAGTGGCGTGGTGCTGCAGACTTCGACGCCGCCGAGGGCGTCGACCATGGCAGAGAAGCCTGCGAAATCGACTGCCATGAAGCGGTTGATAGCAAGCCCGGAGATCTTCTGGATCACCTTGACCAGACACTTGGGTCCGCCCAGGGCGTAGGCCGAGTTGAGCTTGCTCGAGGTGAGGCGCTCGTTATCGCTCCACTCGTCGGTGTTCGGGTCGTAGACCGGGCCGTACTTGCCGGTCTCGGCATCCCAGGCCTGACAGTTCATCGGCGTGATCGCAAGGTCGCGCGGGAAGGAGACCGCTACCACGCGTTTGCGGCTGGCCGGGATGTTCACCAGCATGATGGTGTCTGAGCGCGCACCCTCCGCGACGCTGGTATCGCCGGCGCCCATCTGACCGTTGGCGCCCATGCGGCTATCCACACCGATGATGAGGAAGTTCTCGTCACCGTTCTGGGCGTTGCGGTCGCGGATGTCACTGGAATTGGGGTCGAGCGCGACGATTGTGTTGAGCAACTTGTTTTTCGCGCTCTGCCACTGCCAGGCCGCGCCGGTGACGGACAACGCGGCCACCGCGATGAGCACCGCCATCGACCGCGCGGCGAGCAGGGCGGGACGGCTCTTCCGGTCCGATTTCGCAACGGGGGTTTTGTCGGCTGGTGGATTGCGGTTGGCGACCAGCGGACGGCGCGCTCGGGCTAGCGCCGCGAGGTCGGGCATCTCGTCGGCCGTCGCTGTCATGGAGATCGGGACGGTGACGTCGGCGTCGTCGGTCGCCAAGGCATCGGCACTGCGCCGCGTGACGGGCGCGACCGTGTTACTGCCGGTGAGTCTTGCGATCAGGTCGGCGACCGCAATACCTTCGGTGTGGTGTCCGGACGGTTCCGGGGAGGCGACGTCGTCATGCTGGCCCGGAGTGGCGTTCTCGCCGTCACTCATGTTCCAGAAGCCTCCGGCTCAGGTGGAGTGTCGTGAGCGCGCCTGTGCGCCACACAACCGCGGTGCTACGTGTCTCGGCACCCGGGTTGGGACCGTTGGTCCGCAACAAGAAAACGATGCTACGTCCCCAACCTGAGAGCGGCTAGCTCAGCCGCCCGAGTTCATGACGTCGGCGCCGACCGGCACCGTGCAGTCGTCAGGGTCGTTCAGCCAGCCATCAGGCAGGGTAACCGCGGCCGCCGACCCCTGCCGTCCCCGGGCGCCACCGGCATCGGGCGGAAAGGGCAGGTCGCGGTCCAGGCCGTCCAGCAGGGCGTCGAGCTCGGTGAGAGTCGTGACCAGTGCCAATGACCGCCTCAGATCCGATCCGGCCGGGAGACCGTGCAGGTACCAGGCAATGTGCTTGCGGATATCGCGCATGGCCTTGCCCTCGCCGAAATGGTTGGCCAAAAGTTCCCCGTGCCGCCGGATGATGTCGGCAATCTCCCCGACGGTGGGCGGCGGCGGTGTCGGGGCGTCGGTGAAGGCCGCGGACAACTCGGCGAACAGCCACGGCCGACCCAGACAGCCGCGGCCGATGACGACGCCGTCACACCCGGTGGCAGCCATCATCGCAAGGGCATCGCCCGCCTCGAAGATGTCGCCGTTGCCCAGCACCGGGACGGATGTCACCGCCTCTTTGAGCGCGCTGATCTGATTCCAGTCGGCCGATCCCGAGTAGCGCTGGGCAGCGGTTCGGGCATGCAACGCCACTGCGGCTGCACCCTGTTGTTCCGCGATACGACCGGCATCAAGGTGAGTGTGGTGCGCGTCGTCGATGCCGATGCGGAACTTGACCGTCACCGGGATCGAGGTTCCCTCAGTGGCGCGCACTGCTGCGGCGACGATCTGGCCAAAAAGCTTTCGTTTGTAGGGCAGGGCCGCTCCACCGCCGCGACGGGTCACCTTGGGTACCGGGCAGCCGAAGTTCAGATCGATGTGATCGGCCAGGTCCTCCTCGACGATCATCTTCGCGGCGCGGTAGGTGGTTGCCGGATCCACGGTGTAGAGCTGTAGTGATCGCGGAGATTCGTCGGGGGAGAATGTCGTCATGTGCATGGTGACGGGGTGTCGTTCGACCAACGCCCGCGCGGTCACCATCTCGCAGACATAGAGGCCGCTGACCGTTCCGGCCCGTTCCAGTTCGAGCTCGCGGCACAGGGTTCGGAACGCGACGTTGGTCACTCCGGCCATGGGCGCCAACACAACCGGGCTGCGCAGCGTCAGCGACCCGATCCGCAGCCCAGTCGCCGTGGGAACTGTGTTCACCGGGGTTGAGGTTCCGCAGCGTCGACTAGGACGCCGCGGCGGCCAGCACCGATTTGGCGGCCCGCTTCTCGGCTAGCTTGGCGTCGCGATCAAGCTTGCGCGCCTTGGCGTCCTCGAACTTCACACACGTCTGTTCGAGATCCTCGATCAGGGTGCCCAGTTCGTCCCGCATGCGCGCACCCTCGCCGGTGAAGTCGTCACGTTCGAAGATCCGCCACTTCTTGAGAATCGGCATCACCACGTCTTCGAGGTGGATTCGCGGGTCATAGACCCCGCCCGTGGCGATGATGACGGCCTTGCGCCGGAATTCCGGAACGGTGTAGCCGGGCATCTTGAAGTTGTGCAGGATCCGGTGTACCGACTTGATCGCCTGGTTGGGGGCGATGTCCAAGCCCGCCGCGCTGACGTCGCGATAGAAGATCATGTGCAGGTTCTCGTCGTTGGAGATCCGTGCGAGCAACTGTTCGGCGACCGGCTCGTTGCACGCCTTGCCGGTGTTGCGGTGCGAAACGCGCGTGGCAAGCTCCTGGAAGCTGACGTACATCACCGCGTCGAACAAACCCTCGGCGAACAGGTCACCCTGCTGGTTCTGGCCGGGGCTGAACCCGCGGGTCATCTGTTCCATCCGAAGCTCTTCGAGTTCGACCGGATCGCAGTTGCGGGTGACCACCAGATAGTCCCGGATGGCGATGCCGTGGCGGTTCTCCTCGGCGGTCCACCGGTTGACCCAGTAACCCCACGGGCTGTCCATGGAAAAATTCATGGCGATCTCGCGGTGATAGGCCGGCAGGTTGTCCTCGGTCAGCAGGTTCTGCACCATGGCCACCCGGGCGACCTCGGAGAGCTTCGCCTGGTCGGGATCCCAGTCCTCGCCCCCGAGCGCGTAGTAGTTCTTGCCGTCAGACCAGGGGATGTAGTCGTGCGGGTTCCAGTCTTTGGTCATCGACATATGGCGATTGATCAGCTTCTCCGCGACGGGTTCGAGTGCGCGAAGGAGGTCGATGTTGGGCAGGTCTGCAGACATGGCCACTCCAATTATCTGTATCTCGTGGTTGCACCAATATATCTGTGTCTGCCGGTGACATTCAAGTGCCTGAATACCCGGAGTGTCGATCGGTGCTGCGCGTTCGCTGTTCTGGCGGTATATTTTGGCTTCTGGTATCTGACTACCGGCATCACAGGTGGAGGTAAGTGCGGTGAAGAAGACCATGGCACGCGGCATTGGACTCATGGGTGGTGCTACCGCGCTATTCGCTCTGTTCGGCTCCGGCTCGGCAGCGGCGATCAACGACTATGTCGGTCAGACCTACAACGACGCGGCGACGGCCATCAGCCAGGCCGGCCAGTCACCTGTCATCGGAACCCGGTTCGGGAGCTTTCTTCCCACCGGCGCGTGCATCGTGAGCGGCTCGCGCACGGCTAGCTCTGCGGACTCCAGTGGCAACAGGACCAACCGGGTGATGTTGGACCTGAACTGCAACTACATGTTCGCCCTCGCGGGTGTGCCGGGTAACTCCCTGGGCAGCCCGGAGGGCAGGGCGGCTCGCGCGGACGCCGAGAAGAAGCTCGCCGAGCAACAGGCCCAGGCCCAGGCCGACCTGGAGGCTTCGCAGGCGGTGGCTGATCAGGCCGTCGCGTCCGACGCCAACGGCTAGCTCGTCGGCCCGCCTGAACGTTTGACAGTGTCCGCAGGCTGTCCGGTAAGCGGCGGCGGATACGACTGTCCGCCACAGCCATTGGGTCCGGAGTCGTTGACCTGGAAGCTGTTTGGCGACTGGCGAGGGTTGCTACAGGGGCCGTGGGCCGGGTCGATGCAGAATATGCATCCGCAACTCGGGGCAGCGGTCAAGGACCATTCGATCTTCTTCACCGAGCGCATCCCGCGGCTTTTCCGTTCGCTCTATCCGATTGGCGGTGTGGTGTTCGACGGCGACCGTGCGCCGGCGACCGGTGCCGAGGTGCGTGATTACCACCTACCGATCAGGGGTGTCGACGATCAGGGCCGCCGCTACAGCGCGCTGAACCCCGACGTGTTCTATTGGGCTCATGCCACCTTCTTCATGGGCACCATCCGCACGGCCGAACACTTCGGCGACGGGTTGACCGAGGAGGATAAACGGCAGCTTTTCGACGAGCACATCACCTGGTACGCGATGTACGGCATGAGCATGCGACCGGTGCCGGGGAGTTGGGAGGCATTCCAGGTCTACTGGGACGGGATGTGTCGAGAGGTGTTGGAGAACAACTGGGCGGCTCGCGAGGTGCTCGACCTGTCAACCATGCCCAAACCGCCTACCACACAATGGATTCCCACCTGGCTGTGGTCGATTTACCTCAAGATGGCGGGACCTTTCGTGGTATGGCTGACGGTGGGCCTGTACGACGAGCCGGTACGTGAGCTGATGGGGTACCCATGGTCGGCCCGGGACGCGCGTCTGCACCTTCTGTTCGGTCGCGCTGTCAACGTGGTCTTCAAGTTCCTGCCGCGGCGGCGACGGATGCATCCGCGGGCGCGGGCCGGCTGGGACCGCGCCCAAGGCCGTACTGCCGCGGACGCGCCGTTGCCGGAAACGCCGGCGCGACACCTGCCTCCGCGCGCGGAGTGGGGGACGGGGATTCATTACGTCGGTGCGGAGAATGTGTCAGCGGCATCGAAGGGAAGCCGAGGAGAACGCAATTGATGCCAGGGCGTGCCCCCACTAGGACTCGAACCTAGGACCTGCGGATTAAAAGTCCGTAGCTCTACCAACTGAGCTATAGGGGCGCAGGCACAGGATACTGATTGCATGACCGGGACGTGGTTTGGGGTTTGCAGCGGCGGTGCCCTAAGCTATTGAGGCTCCAACTTGCAGCGATGTGAGTTCCCCGGAGAGATTCGGCTCAGGCCCCCTTCGTCTAGCGGCCTAGGACGCCGCCCTTTCAAGGCGGTAGCGCGGGTTCGAATCCCGTAGGGGGTACCCATGACGCGGCGACGCGGAGTGGTTTAGTAAGGCCCTGTGGCGCAGTTGGTTAGCGCGCCGCCCTGTCACGGCGGAGGTCGCGGGTTCGAGTCCCGTCAGGGTCGCCAAAAACGGCGAGGCACGTTGTTGTTGTAAGCGGGTGCCTTCCGGCCAGGTAGCTCAGTTGGTACGAGCGTCCGCCTGAAAAGCGGAAGGTCGCCGGTTCGATCCCGGCCCTGGCCACCA
>NZ_JAEMSG010000167.1 GCF_016462945.1 Mycolicibacterium sp.
TTCCGACCGACGGTGTACAGAACCGGGGTCTTGCCTTCCTGCCGCAGCAACGAGAAGAGTTCCTCGGAGCGGCGCAGCAGGTTGGCGTTGTAGGCGCCACACAATCCGCGATCCGAAGACACCACCAGAACCGCGGCGCGCTTCGGGTTCTTCCGCTCGACCAGCAGCGGATGGTCCAACGCGGAATCGGCCGCGAGGTTGGTGAGCATGTCGGTGATCTCGGCCGAATAGGGCCGAGCCGCCGCCACCCGGGCCTGGGCCTTGGCGATACGGGACGTGGCGATCAGCTCCTGGGCCTTGGTGATCTTCTTGATCGACCCAGCCGATTTGATCCGGCCGCGCAGTTCGCGCAATGTCGCTGCCATTACTTCTTCTTCGGGGCGGGCTTACGGACCTGGACCGCCTCCTTCTCGACATCGGCTTCATCCATCGCCGCAACGCGGGCGTCGGGCACCACCGAACTGCCGTCGGTGGTCGCGAAACCGCGCTTGAAGTCGGCGATCGCGGCCACCAGGGTCGCCTCGGTGTCCTCGCTCAGCTTCTGCGAGTCCCTGATCTCGGTGAGGATCCCGGGTTTGGCCGCCTTGAGGTGCTCGATGAACTCCGACTCGAAGCGGCCGACGTCGGCGACCGGAACCGAGTCCAGATGTCCCTTGGTTCCCAGGAAGATCGCGACAACCTGATCCTCGACCGCCATCGGGCTGTACTGCGATTGCTTGAGCAGTTCGACCAGACGGGCACCGCGCTCCAACTGGGCCTTCGAGGTCTCGTCCAGGTCGGAGGCGAAGGCCGCGAAGGCTTCCAGCTCGCGGTACTGCGACAGATCCAGACGCAGCGAGCCGGCGACCTCCTTCATGGCCTTGATCTGTGCGGCACCACCGACGCGGGAGACCGAGACACCGACGTTGATGGCCGGCCGCACACCCTGATTGAACAGATCGGTCTCCAGGAAGCACTGGCCGTCGGTGATTGAGATGACGTTGGTGGGGATGTAGGCCGAGATGTCATTGGCCTTGGTCTCGATGATCGGCAGCCCGGTCATCGAACCACCGCCGAGTTCATCGGAGAGCTTCGCGCAACGTTCCAGCAGCCGTGAGTGGAGGTAGAAAACGTCACCCGGGTAGGCCTCGCGGCCCGGCGGACGACGCAGCAGCAGCGATATCGCGCGGTAGGCCTCGGCCTGCTTGGTGAGGTCATCGAACACGATCAGCACATGCTTACCGTCGTACATCCACTCCTGGGCGATGGCCGAACCGGTATAGGCCGCAAGCCATTTGAAGCCGGCCGAGTCGGACGCGGGCGCCGCGACGATGGTGGTGTAGTCCATCGCGCCGCCCTCTTCGAGGACGCGGCGCACGCTGGCAATGGTGGTGCCCTTCTGGCCGATCGCCACATAGACGCAGCGGACCTGCTTGTTCGGGTCGCCGGTCTCCCAGTTCTTACGCTGGTTGAGGATCGTGTCGACGCAGACCGCGGTCTTGCCGGTCTTGCGGTCGCCGATGATCAGCTGCCGCTGGCCGCGGCCGATCGGGGTCATCGCGTCGATAGCCTTGATGCCGGTCTGCAGCGGCTCGGTGACGCTTTGCCGCTGCACCACCGAGGGTGCCTGCAGTTCCAGGGCGCGCCGCTTGCTGGCTGCGATATCGCCGCGGCCGTCGATCGGATCGCCGAGCGGGTTGATCACCCGGCCCATGAACGCGTCGCCCACCGGAACCGAGAGCACCTCGCCAGTGCGCTTGACCTGTTGGCCCTGCTCGATCTTGTCGAACTCACCGAGGATCACGGCGCCGATGCTGTGCTCGTCGAGGTTGAGCGCAACCCCGAGTATGCCGCCGGCGAACTCCAGCAGTTCCTGGGTCATCACCGAGGGCAGGCCCTCGACGTGAGCGATGCCGTCGCCGGCGTCGATGACGGTGCCGATCTCCTCGCGGCCGGTGCCCGCCTCGAAGCTCGAGACGTAGCTGGCGATGGCGCCCTGGATGTCGTCAGCGGAGATTGTTAACTCTGCCATGGCTTTTCGTCTTCCTGCCTTCTTGTCTTGGGTGGTTCTTGGCTAGTCCGGGGGGCCGTTCGGGAAAGAGTTAGTCGGGCAGCCTGGTCTCCGCAGCGGCTAACCGGGAGGACAGCGTTCCATCGATCACCTCGTCGCCGACCGCGACCGACAGGCCACCCAGCAACTCCGGGTCGACGCTGAGCTGGACTGAAACAGGGTGGTGATAAATCCGGGCCAGCACATCAGCCAGCCTTCTGCGTTGGGAATCAGTTAACTCTGCGGCGGCTGCAACCTCGGCGACGATCTCGCCGCGATGAGCGACTGCCAACTCGGCTAACTCCTGCACCGCTTCGTCGGCACGCTCGCCGTGCAGGAGCTCGATCGTCTGGGTCAGCAGCGCGCCGGCCGTCGGGTTGGAGCCGCTGGCCCGGTCGAGAACGTTGCGCAACAACGACACCCGATCGTGGGCCGGCTTGGAGTAGTCGCCGAGCAGACTGTTGAGTCGCGGTTGGTCTCGCAGAATCCGGCCGAACCGGAAGAGTTCTTCGGCCACCTCGTCGGCCTGATGCTCGCGCTCAGCACGGACCAGCAGGCCGAGCCGGGCCACGTGCTCGACCGCGGAACCGAAGTCCTCGGTCTTTGACCACCGCACCGAGACCGCAGTGTTGAGCAGTTCGATCGTGTTTGCGTCAGCCTTCCCGCTCAGTAGTCGCGCCAACAACTGCTTTTTGTCTTCCGTCTCACCGCTCGCCTCAGCCAGGTGACGCGCCAGAATCGGTTCGCGCAGAAGAAGTTCGGCCACCGAAGCCAACTCACCGGAAAGGGTGGACAGTTGCTCGCCGGTCAGCGAGGTGGCCATCGAGCCGAATCGTTCGACCAGGGCGACCTGGGCGTCCCGGCTTGCCGAACGCATGCCGGAGTTACCGATCTCCGGCGCGAACGCCGCCGGTGCCATCGACTCCAACTCATTGAGAAACCTGTCCACGGTGGCCGAACGGGCCTGCGGATCTGAGACGTGGACCCGCACAAGATCACTGGCCCGTCGCACCGATTCGCCGCCGAGATCGGAACGCAGCTGTCGGATCATCTGGGTCCGCAGCAGTGAAACCTGCTGACCACCCTGGACTTTGATGCGTTCCACCTCGACACCGGCTTGGACGCGCAGCTGCTCGGCGATCCGAACCGAGTCGGTACGAGCCTCCTCGACGATGTGTCTGGCCTCAGACTGGCCATCTGCAACCCGCTGGGCGTGGTGAGTGTCTGCTGCCGCCAGCCGCTGCGCCGCCACGGCACTTTCCTCAAGTTGATCCCGCACGGCCTGCTGCTGATCCGCCATCAGCCGCCGCACCGGCGGCGCCACGTACCGCATGATGATCAACACGATGACGGCGAAGCCGACGAGCTGGCCGATGAACGTCGACATCCTCTACCGCCCCGCGGCCGTCGTCGTGCCGGATATCTCGACGCCGAGGACCCGGCTGGCCAGGGTCGTCGACAGGGTGTCCACCGATGAGCGCAGGTCTGCCGAGATGGCGTCACTGGCGAGTTTGAGCTCGTCATTGGCCTCCTGCAGCACCCCGGAGACCTCGTCGTTGGCGTGCGCTCGCAGATCGTCGAGTTCGCTTCGGCCTTCGGCTCGGACTTCGTCGCGGATCGCGGAAGACTCCGTGCGGGCCACTGCCAACTCATCGCGGTAGTCCGCCTCAGCGGCGGCCTCCTGCTCGACGGCCCGCCGATTGTCCTCGGCGGTCTTGGCGATCATTCGTTCGCGCTCACCCAACACCTTCTGCACCGGTGGCACGACGAACCTGCCGATCACGCCGAGCACGATCAAGAAGATGCCCAGCACGAAGAAGAAGGTGCCGTTGGGTACGAGAAAATTGCTGGTGCCGGCTTCCTCAGCCGCCAGCACCACGCCGACATCCCCTGCTGCAGAGCCCATCGTGACTTAGGACGCGCCGGGCGTGGCGAAGACGAACAGTGCCATGAACGCCAGGTTGATGAAGTAGGCCGCTTCCACCAGACCGACGGTGATGAAGAACGGGGTGAACAACCGGCCTTGCGCCTCAGGCTGGCGCGCGATTCCTGAAATCAGGGCGTTACCGGCGATACCGTCGCCGATTCCGGCGCCGATCGCGCCGCCGCCCAGGATGAGCCCGCCGCCGATCAGTGCGCCGGCGACGATTTGTGGGTCTGCCATTCCTTATCCTCCTTGATTGCTGGTAGGTCTGCTACCAGTGCTACGGGTGGTTCGTGGGTCGAACAGGTCGGTTCAGTGGTGCTCCTCATCCAGTTCCATGGACTGGCTGAAGTACAGAATCGTCAGCAG
>NZ_JAEMSG010000011.1 GCF_016462945.1 Mycolicibacterium sp.
TCGGCGGTCCGCCACCGAGATGGTCTGCGGTGACCTGCGCCCAGATCGAGCCGTCGAACTCGTCGCGGGTGTCGCCGAGGAGCATCAGGGTTTCGCCAGGTTCGGCTCCCAGGCCGGTCGGAAGTCGTCGGCGCACATCGTCGATCACGCCGAGTACGCCGACCACCGGCGTGGGCAGGATCGCGGTCGCCCCGGTCTGGTTGTAAAAGCTGACGTTGCCACCGGTCACCGGAATGCCCAGGGTGGCGCAGCCGTCGGCCAGGCCCCGGACGGCCTGGGCGAACTGCCACATGACGCCGGGATCCTCCGGGGAGCCGAAGTTGAGGCAGTTGGTCACCGCGATCGGGGTGGCGCCGGTGACGGCGACGTTGCGGTAGGCCTCGGCCAGTGCCAACTGGGCACCGGCGTAGGGGTCGAGTTGCGTATAGCGGCCCGACGCGTCGGTCGACACCGCGATACCGCGCCCGGTGGTCTCGTCGATACGCAACACCCCGCCGTCGGCGTGCTCGGCCAGCACGGTGTTGCCCCGCACATAGCGGTCGTACTGCTGCGTGATGAACGCCCGGCTGCACAGGTGCGGGCTGCCCAGCAGCGCAAGCAGGGTCGCACGTAACTCGTCGGCGGTCTGCGGTCGTGGGAGTTTTGCACTGGTATCGGCGATCAGTGCATCCTGGGTGTCCGGTCGCGCCATTGGACGCTCGTACACCGGGCCCTCGTGGGCGACCGTGCGGGGCGGGACGTCGACGACGACGTCCCCGTGCCAGGTGATCTTCAGCCGGTCACCGTCGGCGACCTCACCGATCACGGCGGCCAGCACATCCCACTTACGGCACACCGCCATGAACTGCTCGACGTTCTCCGGTGCCACCACGGCACACATGCGTTCCTGTGACTCGCTGGACAGCACCTCAGCCGGGCTCATATTCGTTGCGCGCAGCGGAACCCGATCCAGTTCGATGGTCATACCACCGTCGCCGGCGGAAGCCAATTCGGATGTGGCACAGGATAATCCGGCCCCACCGAGATCCTGGATACCGACCACCAGGTGGGCGGCATACAGCTCGAGGCAGCACTCGATGAGCACCTTCTCCATGAACGGATCACCGACCTGCACACTGGGCAGTTTTTTCCGAGATCCGCTTGCGGGATCGAGCTTCGATCCAGCCCCGGTACCGCTCTCGTCACCGGAAAACGTGTCTGATGCCAGCACCGATACTCCGCCGATGCCGTCCAGGCCGGTGCGCGCACCGAACAGGATGATCTTGTTCCCGGTGCCCGAGGCGAATGCCAGGTGCAGGTCTTCCTTACGCAATACGCCCACACACATCGCGTTGACCAATGGATTGCCGGCGTAGGAGGCGTCGAACACCGTCTCGCCGCCGATGTTGGGCAGGCCGAGGGAGTTGCCGTAACCGCTGATCCCGCGCACCACTCCGTCGAGGACGCGTCGGGTGTCGGGAGCATCGGCGGCGCCGAAGCGCAACTGGTCCATCACCGCGACCGGCCGCGCCCCCATCGCCATGATGTCGCGAACGATGCCACCGACTCCGGTGGCTGCGCCCTGATAGGGCTCGACGAACGAGGGGTGGTTGTGGGATTCGACTTTGAACGTGACGGCCCAGCCGTCACCGATGTCGACGACGCCCGCGTTCTCGCCGATGCCGGCCAGCATGCCGGCCCGCATCTCCTCGGTGGTGGTCTCGCCGAAATAGCGCAGATGCACCTTGGAGGACTTGTACGAGCAGTGCTCGCTCCACATCACCGAGTACATGGCCAACTCGGCGTCGGTGGGCCGGCGGCCGAGGATCTCGCGGATGCGCTGATACTCGTCGTCCTTGAGCCCGAGTTCGCGGTAGGGCTGCGGCTGATCGGGCGTGGCCGCGGCGTGCTCGACCGTGTCGATCACGTCAGCCCATCACCGGCGCAACGCAGAACACATTGCCGTCGGGGTCCTCCAGCACCACCCAGCCGTAATCACCGAACGAGTGGCGTCCGGTCTCCGCGGCACCGAGTTCGACGAGGCGGGCGATCTCAGCTTCCACATCGGCGGTCTCGAAGTCGAGGTGGATGCGGGCCTTGCCGGGAGTCGGGTCATCGACCCGCTGGAAGCCCAGCCGCGGGCCCGCCGCACACGCCACCATCAGGAATTCGCCCGGCACCAGGGGGACCACCGTGCCGTCGAGCACGGTGGACCACCAGTCGGCCAGCCGGTCCGGCTCGGTGCAGTCGAACGTCACCATTTCCACCGTCAGATTCGCGGAGCCAACCATGGGCCAACACTAACTCAGTCCGGTGCCAGGAACGCCGCCAGCGCGGCGGCACAGGAGCCGACATCGGCGGCGCCCATGAGTTCGCGAGCGGAGTGCATGGCCAGTTGCGGTGCGCCGACGTCGACGGTCGGGATGCCGGTCCGCGCCGCCGTCATCGGCCCGATGGTGGATCCGCACGGCAGGTCGACGCGGTGCTCGTAGCGCTGCAGCGGCACACCCGCCGCCCGGCAGGCCAGCTCGAAGGCCGCCGCGGTGCGACTGTCGGTGGCATAGCGCAGGTTGGGCTGGACCTTGAGCACCGGTCCGCCGTTGACGTAGATCGGATGGCCGGGTTCGTGGCGCTCCGGGTAGTTCGGGTGGGTGGCGTGCGCCATATCCGCCGAGGCCAGCATCGAGGCGGTCGTCAGGCGCAGGAAGTCCTCCCGGTCACCACCTGCGGTCAGCACGATGCGCTCCAGCGTCGTACGCAGGAGGTCCGACTGCGCGCCGTGATCGGAGACCGAGCCCACCTCCTCGTGGTCGAACAGCGCCAGCACCGGCAGGTAGTCGGACGACTCCGCGGCCAGCAGTGCCTCCACCCCGGCGTAGCAGCTGGCCTGGTTGTCCAGCCGCGGCCCGCTGATGAGGTCTTTGTCGACCCCGATCACCCTCGACGGGGTCAGGTCATGGGTCATCAAGTCTGCTGACAGCAGGTCGGCTGGCGTCACCCCGGCCCAATCGGCGACGTAGTGGTGGAATGGCCGGGCCGGGCCGTCGGCCCCGAATACCGCGTCGAGGTGGCGCTGCGGGTTGAGGCTGACGGAGTTGCGGTCCTCGGCGAGGTGGATCGCCAGTTGCGGCACCCGCAGTAGCGGTTCGTCGAACCGCACCAGGCGGTGCTCGATGCGGCCGCCCTTACCGAGCAACGAAATCCGGCCACTGAGGCCCAGGTCACGATCAAGCCAGGAGTTGAGCCATGCTCCGCCGTAAGGTTGCAATCGCACCAGACGCCACATGGTTTCGGTGCGATCCGGATGCTGCTTGACCCGCAGGTTGGGGCTGTCGGTGTGGGCGCCGATGATCCGGAATGGCTGTTGCCGGCCTGATGCCGTCCAGGCGACCACCGATCCGGACCGGATCGTGAAGAATCGGCCGGCGGCGGCCTCGCCCCACCGGTCGGTCTCGGCCAGTTCGGTGTAGCCGGCCGAGCGCAGCCGGTCGGCAACCGTCGCGCAGACGTGGAACGGCGACGGCGAGGCGTCAATGAACTCACACAGTCCGCGCGCGGTGGCCTCGGTCATCACTCAGGCAGCCAGCACTGCGTCGAGTGCCGAGAAGAACATGCCGAGCCCGTCGTCGGACGGTCCGGTGAGCGCCTCGGTGGCGTGCTCCGGGTGTGGCATCAGCCCGACCACTCGGCCGTTGGCCGAACTGACTCCGGCGATCCCGCGCATCGAGCCGTTGGGGTTGTCGGCGTACCGAAGTACCACTCGGCCCTCGGCCTCGAGTGCATCGAGCACGGATTCGCTTGCCACATAACGGCCTTCGCCGGACTTCAGCGGCACCAGCAGTTCAGCACCCGGTTCGTAGCGCGACGTCCACGCTGTCGCCGTCGATGCGACCTGTAACCATACGTCGCGGCAGATGAAATGCAGGCCGGCGTTGCGGGTCAGCGCACCGGGTAACAGGCCGGCTTCGCACAGCACTTGAAAGCCATTGCAGATTCCCAGCACCGGCATGCCTCGACCGGCCTCGGCAACCACCTCGCCCATCACCGGTGCGAACTTGGCGATCGCCCCACAGCGCAGATAGTCACCGTAGGAGAATCCGCCGGGCACCACGACGGCGTCAACATCCTTGAGGTCGGCGTCGGCATGCCACAGGCTCACCGCCTCGGCTCCGGCCAGGCGCACCGCACGCGCGGCGTCGATGTCATCAAGGGTGCCAGGGAACGTGATGATCCCCACGCGAGCGCTCATAGCGGGTCCCGGCTGACCGACCAGTCCTCGATGACGGTGTTGGCCAGTAGCGACTCAGCGATCTCGGCGAGTTGATCGTCGGTCACCGAATCGTCAACCTCAAGCTCAAACCGCTTGCCCTGCCGGACATCTGAGATACCGGCATGGCCAAGGCGACCCAGCGCGCCGACGATAGCCTGGCCCTGCGGGTCGAGAATCTCAGCTTTGGGCATCACGTGGACAACAACCCGGGGCACTGCAGCTCCTCTGACGCGGCGGATGGTGCAGGTTGATCCTAGCGTCGGGTCACGGGCACGAACCTATGTAGGCCGTGCACAACGGCGCGGCGAGCGCCTGGAGAATGGTCTCGTCGGTCACCGTGGGCCAGGGAGTCTGCGGTGGCGAGTTCGACCACAGCGCCAGTTCGGTAATGGTGCTGTTGATCGGATCGGCAAGCAGATACTCATGGAGGATCACCGGTCCGCTGACGGCTGCGGCCATCTGAACCGGCTCGTCCAGGGTCAGCGATGGGGACGCCGCGGCGTTGCTCTGTTGGCAGGCCCGCAACGCGGTGACCGCGGCGGCGAAGGTATCGCGGGCAAGCTGGCCACCCCACCATGTCTCGCCACGCCAGTGCAGCACCTGGGCCTGCATCTGCCACTGGCCGGCGGCGTTGGTCACCACCGCGCGCTCGGCGACCGCGAAGGTTCTCGGGTCATGTCCGACCGGTGGGCTGACACACAGTTCCTCAAATCGGAACCGCGGCGATCGTGCCGTCACCGCTACCCCGGCAAGCTCGGGCCAGTCGTAGCGAGAGTGCAGCGGGATCGACGACGGTGCGATCCACGCGGTATCGGGAATACGGTTGCAGGCCGGGGGGCAGGTGCCGGCCGGCTCGGCGCTCGCCGGTGGTGCCACGACGATCAGCGAGGCCGTCACCACCGATGTGAGGACCATCCGCATACGCCGCCTCCTGTGCGAGCACAATCGTAAGCATGGAACTGACACACTTCGGGCATTCATGCCTGCTGGCAGAGCTTGGTGTCGCGCGGCTGCTGTTCGACCCGGGCACCTTCTCCCACGGTTTTGAGGGCATCACAGGTCTCTCGGCGATCCTGATCACCCACCAGCACCCCGACCACGCCGATCCGCAGCGACTGCCCGCGCTGGTTGAGGCCAACCCCGGTGCCGCGTTGTACGCCGATCCTCAGACCGCCGACCAACTCGGCGGTGACTGGCGTGCGGTTCACGTCGGTGACGAAATCACCATCGACGGGTTGAGCGTCCGCGGAGTCGGCGGCCGCCACGCTGTCATTCACCCCGAGATCCCGGTGATCGACAACATCTCCTACCTGATCGGCGATAACGAACACCGCGCCAGGCTGATGCACCCGGGCGACGCGCTGTTCGTCCCCGATGAGCCGATCGAGGTGCTCGCCACCCCGGCCGCCGCACCGTGGATGAAGATCTCCGAGGCGGTGGACTATCTGCGCGCGGTGGCGCCCCAGCACGCCGTTCCGATCCATCAGGGCATCATTGCCCCGGAAGCCCGCGGCATCTTCTACAGTCGGCTCGCCGAGATGACCGAGACCGACTTCCGGATACTGACCGAGGAGAACTCGGTTCGGTTTTGAACAAAAGAAGGGAACTTCTGTGAGCGCAGCCGACCTTGAGAGGCTCTTCGGACTTGGCGGCAAGACGGCACTGGTCACCGGCGGTACCCGCGGAATCGGGATGATGATCGCGCGCGGCCTGCTGCAGGTCGGCGCGCGCGTGGTGGTCAGCTCGCGCAAAGCCGACGCCTGCGAGCAGGCCGTCGCGGTGCTCTCGGAGTTCGGTGACGTTCATGGGGTCGCGGCTGATCTTTCCCGCCAGGAGGAGTGCAAGCGGTTGGCCGCGGACGTGCTCAACCGGACCGACACCCTCGACATCCTGGTCAACAATGCCGGGGCCACCTGGGGCGAGGCGCTGGAGACATTTCCTGCCGCGGCCTGGGATCGCGTCCTCGACCTCAATGTCAAGTCGCCGTTCTGGATGGTCCAGGAACTACTGCCCGCGCTGCGCAAAGCGGGCACTCAGGATGACCCGGCGCGCATCATCAATATCGGCAGCATCGACGGCATCCACGTCAGCCCGATGACGACCTATTCGTACTCGACGAGCAAGGCCGCGATACACCAGCTGACCCGAGTGCTGGCCAAAGAACTTGGGCCCCAGCACATCACCGTCAACGCGGTGGCACCCGGACCGTTCCCATCGAAGATGATGGCTGCGACCCTGGAGGCATTCGGCGACGCGATCGCAGCCTCGGCCCCGCTGCGCCGGATCGGCCGAGACGACGATATGGCCGGGATCGCAATCTTCCTGGCCAGCCGGGCCGGCTCCTACCTGAATGGGGCCGTGATCCCGGTCGACGGTGGAATCGCCACCACCGCGAGCGGAACAGCCCGCTAAGCGTTGTCGATCTCAGGCCGCGTCGGCGAGCGCTGGATCCGGATCCCACCGGTAGACGACCGGGGTGCAACCGTGCATCAGCGCGAGGTCGACGGCATCCAGCACTGCCTGCCGGGGACCCGGCTTGCCGAGTTGACGAGCTGACACGGCCAATCGCACTGTCCCGCCGCGTCGAGCAGTGCGTTCAGCGGAAAGGACCACGGTCCGACACCACCACGGTTCGGTGAGAAATCCCGCACCGATACCGATCACCCGGCCCTGCAGCGTCCTGCCGCGCAGCAGGTCCACAGTCTCGTAGAGCCCGATGAGGAGACGAAAGCCGTTGTGCGGCAGGGCGGTGACCGTGCCTGCCGAGGCGGTCCAGCCTGGTGCCGCAAACAGTCTGGTCCGCAAACCAAGCTGCTCCAGGGTGCGGTCGGCGGCAATCAGGCGAAGGTTCGCCTCATGCGCGGGCAGCGTCGCAAACTCGCTGCGCAACCTCTTGGTAGCGGCCTCGTCAAACCCGTGCAGGACTACCGCATCTCCGGCCGCCCGACGGTCCTGGAGCCAATTGACGGTGATGTCGTCGGAGTCCAGGCGGTAGCCGCCCTTCAGACGAGGCGCGACGAACAGCGACAGCGGCACACTGCGCGCATCGAGTTGCCGGCAAAAGTCATCGAGATGCGGCAGCGTCCGATTGCTGATCCCGGACACCGACACGATCAACTCTGCGGACACACCTGGGAGTATCGCGAAAGCAGGTGTCTATTCGGTGACGCCCAAGTGGATGTCAGTGGTCAGCGCGGCAGGACCGCTTCGATAGCGGTGATCATCTCGGGCGCGTCCGGTTCGGTTCGGGGACGGAACCGATTGGCCACTTCGCCGTTGGGGGCGATGAGGAATTTCTCGAAGTTCCATTGCACATCGCCGGCTTCGCCACCCGCGTCGGCGGTCTCGGTCAGCCGCGCGAAGAGCGGATGCCGGTCGGCCCCATTGACGTCGACCTTGGCCAACAACGGAAACGTCACGCCGTAGGTGGTGGAACAAAACGTGGCGATCTGCTCGGGCGTGCCTGGTTCCTGTCCCATGAACTGGTTGCACGGGACTCCGATGACCGTCAATCCTCGGTCCGCGTAGTCGCGAGCCAACTGCTCCAGTGCGCCGTACTGCGGCGTCAGACCGCACTTGGACGCGACATTGACCACCAGGAGCGCCCGGCCGTCGTACTGGGCCAGCGAGGTGGGGTTTCCATCGAGTGTGGTGAGCGGGATCTCGGCCAAGGACATGGCGGTGAGACTACCTCTCCTGCGGTCCGAAACGCTGCGGGTCTGCGGTTGCCAGCAGCCAGGCATACTGGAAAGCCGTTTCCTTCCACCGTTCGTAACGACCACTGATACCACCGTGGCCTGCCGCCATCTGAGTGCGCAACAGCACCGGATGCGGATCTGTCTTGACGTGACGCAGCGCGGCAACCCATTTGGCGGGCTCGACGTAGAACACCCGGGTGTCGTTGAGCGATGTCATCGCCAGAATCGCCGGGTACTGCTTGGCGCCGATGTTCTCGTAGGGCGAGTACGACTTCATATAGGAGTAGACGTCGGCATCCGCCAACGGGTTTCCCCACTCGTCCCATTCGGTGACCGTCAACGGCAACGACGGATCCAGGATCGTCGTGAGGGGATCGACGAACGGCACCTGCGCGAGAATGCCGGCAAACAACTCCGGTGCCATATTGGCGACCGCACCCATCAGTAGTCCACCCGCGCTCCCACCGAGTGCGACCAGATTATTCGGCCGGGTCAGCCCCGAATCGATGAGATGGTTTGCGGCGGAGATGAAGTCGGTGAAGGTGTTCTTCTTTTCCAGGAGCTTGCCCTGTTCGTACCAAAGCCTTCCCATCTCGCCACCACCACGGACGTGCGCGATAGCGAAGATCATGCCGCGGTCGAGTAGGGAGAGCCGGGCGATGGAGAACCGCGGGTCCTCGGAGGACTCGTAGGCCCCGTAGCCGTAGAGCACAGTGGGCGCCGGTGTTTCGACGCCAGTTCGGTGGATGAGCGAGATCGGGATCCGGGTGCCGTCGGATGCTATCGCCCAGTCCCGGCGCTCGACGTAGTCTTCTCGCCGGTAGTCGCCGAGCACCGGCTGTTCGCGCAGCAGGATTCGCTCACCGGATGCCAGGTCGATGTCGTAGATTCGCATCGGGGTGACAAACGATGTCGCGCCGACCCGCAGCCGGGGTGATTCCCAGTTCGGATTACCGGCCAGCCCGGAAGCCATCAGTTCGGAATCGAAGGTGATCTCCGCCGGCGTTCCGTAGCCGTTGTCGATTGGCCACAACTGGAGGCGCGCCAGTGCTTCCCGACGATAGTGGACGACGATGTGGTGGGCGAACGCGTCGACACCCTCGAGGCGGACATCGTCACGCGACGCGATCAGAGTCGTCTGCGCGCCCGGGTTGCCGACCGGGGCATCGACCAGGGTGAAGTTGGGCGCACCGTCGTTGTGCAGGATCAGGAACCGATCCTGACCACCGATCACGGCGTGTTCAACGGAGTACTCGACACCTTCGCGGCGTGGCAGCACCACGGTGAAAGATGCCTGGGGTTCGGAGGCGGCGGCGAACCGGACTTCCGAGGTGATCGATGATCCGGCCGCGATGAGGATGTAGGCATTGCTCCGGGTTCGGCCCACCGCAACCCAGAACCGTGCGTCAGGTTCTTGGAAAACCTGCTCATCGGGTCCGGTTGCGCCGAGGCGGTGGCGCCACACCGTATCGGGGCGCCATGACTCGTCGACGGTCGTGTAGTAGACGCATTCGTTATCGGCCGCCCAGGTGACTCCAATGCCGATACCGGAAATCGTGTCCGGGTAGAGCTCGCCGGTGCGTAAATCCCTGAACCGCAGGGTGTATCGCTCGTCCCCGACAACATCGGTGGAGAAGGCCAATACGTTGCCGTCGATGCTGACGCTGCTGGCACCGAGCGAGAAGAAGTCGTGCCCGTCGGCTTCGGCATTCTCGTCGAGCAGCACCTGTTCATCCGGGACGAGAGTGTGCTCGTCGAGCACCGGAGGCTCCCAATCATCGGGTCCGGCGGCCGGACGCCGGCAGTGCACGCCGTACTGTTTGCCTTCGAAGCTCCGGCCGTAGTACCACCAGTCGCCGCGGCGCACCGGCACTGAAAGGTCGGTTTCCTTGGTTCGCGACTTGATCTCATCGAAGATCTGCTGCCGCAGGGGTTCCTGATAGGCCGTCTGCGCCTCGACGTAGGTGTTCTCCGCCTCCAGGTGGGCGATCACCTCCGGGTCGGACTTGTCGCGCATCCACTCATACGGGTCGACGAACACGTCGTCGTGGTGAACGCGGCGAGTTTCCACGCGTTTGGGAACCGGAGCCGCCCGGCCGGCCACATCAGGCTGGTGTGACCTCACGCGCCAATCCAGTCGGCGAACTTCAAACCCGAAATCCGCTCGTAGGCTTCGATGTAGCGCGCACGGGTCGACTCGACTATGGAGTCAGGCAGCGGAGGCGGCGCGGCTGCGCCCTGGCGGTCCCAGCCGGATTCCGGTCCGGTCAGCCAGTTACGCACGAACTGCTTATCGAAGCTGGGCTGCACCACACCCTCGGTGTGGCTGTCGGCGGGCCAGTATCGCGACGAGTCCGGGGTGAAGACCTCATCAGCGAGCACCAGTCGCCCGTCACGATCTACACCGAACTCGAATTTAGTGTCGGCGATGATGATTCCCTTGGTGAGCGCGTGTTGGGCGGCCAGGTTGTAGGTCTGCAGAGTCAGGGCCCGTAACTGTTCGGCGCGTTCGGCCCCGATCATCTCGACGACCCGGTCGAACGAGATGTTCTCATCGTGGGCGCCGAGTTCCGCCTTGGTCGCCGGGGTGAACAGTGGGAGATTGAATCTGCTGGCCTCAACGAGCCCGGCTGGTAGCGCGATACCGCATACCGCTCCGGTGCGCTGGTAGTCCAGCAGTCCCGAGCCGGTCAGATAACCGCGCGCGACGCACTCGACCGGCACCATATCGAGTTGTCGCACCACCAGGGCACGGCCGAGCACATCGGCGGGGATACGTGGATCATCCGGTGGGCCGGCAAGGTGGTTGGGCGCCCCACCGTGGTCCGAGACAAGACCGAAGAAGAACGCACTCATCGCGGTCAGGATGCGGCCCTTATCCGGAATGAGAGTGTCGAGGATGTAGTCGAAGGCCGAGATGCGGTCAGACGCTACGAACAGCAGGTGCTCGTCGTCGATGCGGTACAGCTCACGAACTTTGCCGCTGGCCAGGTGGCGGTAATCGGTCAGGGCAGGACGCACCGGGTCAGCCTATCGGCCGCCGGCCGGGCGACTGTGCTGGGATCACACTCATGAAATCGCGCTTCCTTCCCTACGCCACCACCCCGGGCAGGCTGACCGCCCAGGTAGTCAGTGATCTGCTCGTCGCCTTGTGGATCAGCGTCTGGGTGCTGGTCGGCCTCGGCGTGCATCATGCGATCGCGGCAATTGCGGGGGTGGGCACCCAGGTCAAAGATGGCGCAACCGGCATCTCGGAGAACCTCAATTCAGCCGGCGACAGCGCCGACCGGATCCCTCTGGTCGGCGATGCGGTGTCCACACCGCTGCGCGCCGCCAGCAAGGCCGCCCTCGACCTGGCCGGCGCCGGACAGAACCTCAACACCACCGCCACCTGGCTGGCGGTACTGCTGGCCCTCGCGGTGGCCGCCCCTCCCATCCTCGCGATCTGTATGCCGTGGCTGTTCTTGCGGATCCGGTTCTTCCGCCGCAAGTGGACCGTGATCACGTTGGCCCAGACCCCCGCCGGCGAGCAACTACTCGCATTGCGGGCGCTGGCCAATCGGCCGCTGCGGAAGCTGACCGAGGTCACCGGGGACCCGGTCGGTGCCTGGCGGCGCGAGGATCCTGACGCGGTGCGCGGCCTGGCGGCACTGGAGTTACGTTCTGCGGGCGTGGCGAGGGTGACTTCGGCACCCTGAATTGTCTACGGGTTGAGCGCCACGAACAGGTGTCTGATCCCGGTGTGCCGATTGCTGCGGGTCCATTCCACCGGTGCGACGATGCGCACGTCTGAATATCGCGTCAGCAACTCCTCGAAGAGCACCCGCAGTTCGAGCCGGGCCAGGTTGGCACCCAGGCAGTAATGCACACCCTGCCCGAAACCCAGGTGCGGGTTCGGATTGCGGCCGATATCGAACTCATCGGCATGACGGAAGACGGCATCGTCGCGGTTGGCCGAACCCTCCCACACCACTACCTTCTGCCCGGCCTTGATCGAATTCCCACCGAGGGTGGTGTCGCGGGTGGCGGTGCGCCGCTTCGATGGCGACGGCGTAGTCCAGCGCACCATCTCCTCAACCGCGGTCGCCAGTAACGCCGGGGTCTCCCGCAGCCGCCGATACTGGTCGGGATGCTGGGCCAGGGCCAGCAGCCCACCGGCAACTGCATTGCGGGTGGTCTCCGCGCCCGCGCTGAACAGCAGACTGAAGAACAGGTACAGCTCGGTGTCCGACATCGACGGCGCATCGGGATCCTCGACGGTGGCGTTGGCCACGATGGACAGCATGTCGTCGCCGGGGTCGGAACGCTTCTCCGCGATGAGCCGGGTCCCGTAGGTGTACATACGCGAACCGGCATCCTCGACCGACAACCGCCCGACCTCACCCTTGCGAGACCGGCCGAAGTCGAAACTCGGCTCAATGGCTTCGAATAACCAGTGCCGTTCGGAATCAGGCACACCCAGCAGGATGCAGATCATTTGCATGGGTAGCTCGGCAGCCACATCGACGAGAAAGTCGAAAGCGGCATCGGGTTCGATCCCGTCGAGCAGAGCACGGGCGCGAGTACGCAGGTCGTCCTCCACCCGGCGGATCATCCGCGGAGTCAGGCCCGAGCTGACCAACCGCCGGATTCGCGCATGCCGAGGGTCGTCCATCATGTTGAGCACCTGACCGGCGACGGAAAGGTCCTGCAGCAGGGTGCCGCCGAAGGGCCGCTCTCCCCCGGTGACCGAGGAGTAGGTCACCGGATCCTTCAGAACCGCAAGGGTTTCGACATGGGTGGCAACCGACCAGAAACCCTCAGCGCCGGGGGTGTTGTCGGTGGGCTCGTGCCAGAAAACCGGGGCTTCGCGGCGGTGGATCGCGAACAACGGGTGGGGGAAGCCGTCGGCGAAGTTATCGAGGTCGGTGAAGTCGATATCACTCAATTCGACGTCCCTCAATTCGACGTCCCGGTGCGACATCGGGTTACAGAATCGCGCCCGGGGTGTAATTGGCCGCATCCGGGTAAGCGCTCACCAGTTCACCGACCGCCGCGACCACCCGATCCACCTGACTTGCCGCCGCTCCGATGAACGACTCGGTGTCGGCCAGGGCCCCATCCAGTGCGGCCCGGTCCAGTGGCAACCGCGGATCCGCAGCCAGCCTGTCGAGCAGATCCGGCTCGGCACCGCGTTCCCGCATGGCCAACGCGACAGCCACCGCATGCTCCTTGATGACCTCGTGGGCGGCTTCGCGGCCTACGCCGGCGCGTACCGCGGCAATGAGCACCTTGGTCGTGGCCAGGAACGGCAGGTAGCGATCCAGCTCCCGCTGGATCACCGCGGGGTAGGCACCGAACTCCTCCAGCACGGTGAGGCACGTCTCGATCTGACCGTCGACGGCGAAGAATGCATCGGGCAGCGCTACCCGGCGCACTACCGAGCAGAACACGTCGCCCTCATTCCACTGAGCCCCGGCCAGTTCCGCGGCCATCGATGCGTAGCCGCGCAGTACCACCTGCAAACCGTTGACCCGTTCGCAGCTGCGGGTGTTCATCTTGTGCGGCATGGCCGAGGATCCGACCTGCCCAGGCGCGAACCCTTCGGTGGCCAGTTCATGGCCGGCCATCAGCCGGATGGTGTGAGCCAACGACGAGGGTCCGGAGCCGAGTTGCACCAATGCCGAGACGACGTCGTGGTCCAGTGAACGCGGATACACCTGGCCCACACTGTCGAGCACCGCGGTGAAGCCCAAGAAGTCCGCGACGCGTCGCTCAAGTTCGCCGAGACGATCCGCATCACCGTCGAACAGATCGAGCATGTCCTGCCCGGTTCCCATCGGACCCTTGATGCCGCGCAGCGGATAGCGATCGACGAGCTCGCGAATACGGCTCAGGGCGATGAGCGTCTCCTGGGCCGCGGAGGCGAACCGCTTGCCCAGCGTGGTGGCCTGGGCGGCGACATTGTGGCTGCGGCCGGTCATCACCAGGTCCCGATAGCGGGTCGCCCGCTCGGCAAGCCGGGCCGCGACGGCCACTCCGCGGGCGTGCACGAGTTGCAGCGACTGCCGAATCTGCAACTGCTCGACGTTCTCGGTCAGATCCCGGCTCGTCATACCCTTGTGGACGTGCTGGTGGCCGGCGAGGGCGTTGAATTCCTCGATACGGGCCTTGACGTCATGGCGGGTAACGCGCTCGCGCGCGGCGATCGAGGCCAGGTCGACCTGCTCGACAACCCGTTCGTAGTCGGTGATTGCCGCCTCGGGCACCTCAACACCGAGTTCCCGTTGCGCCCGCAGCACCGCCAACCAGAGTCGGCGCTCAGCGACGATCTTGGCCTCCGGTGACCAAATCGCCACCATTTCGGCGCTGGCATACCGGTTGGCCAGCACGTTGGGGATCGCGGCGCGGGTGGTCACAATCACACAGCTTACGGTTTGGGGTGTGTACTTCGTGGGAGTCGACCTCGCCTGGGGTCAGCGCAGCCCGACAGGTGTGGCCGCGCTCGACAGCAACGGCGCCCTCTGTCATGTTGCGGTAGCTGGCGATGACGCCGACATCCTGGCGCAACTGGCACCCTTTGTCGGCGGTGAGTGTGTGGTGGCCTTCGACGCGCCGCTGGTAGTCACCAACGCATCCGGCAACCGTCCGTGCGAGGCCGCACTGAACCGCGACTTCCGCCGCTTCGACGCCGGCGCGCATCCGGCCAACACCGGCCTGGCCTGGTTCGCTGATGGTGGTCGGGCCGCACGACTGTGCGCAGCCCTGGAACTTGATCTCAACCCGCGCTCGTCATCACCGCGGCGCGCCCTTGAGGTGTATCCCCATGCCGCCAGTGTGGTGCTGTTCGGCCTCGACCGGACACTGAAGTACAAGCAGAAGCAGGGCCGTGAATTTCCGCAGTTGCAGTCGGAGTTACTGCGGCTCATAGATTTTATCGAAGGGTTGCGGACGGCCAGCCCCGCCATCGACCTCCGATCCGGCGGATGGACAGAACTGCGACATAGTGTGCTGACCGCAACCCGCAAGGCCCACCTGCGCAGGGCCGAAGATCCCATCGATGCGGTGCTCTGCGCCTACATCGCGCGATTTGCGAGCGAAAGACCCGACGATGTGACGGTGTACGGGGAGACGGAGACCGGATGCATCGTCACCCCGGCACAACTCAGGCCCGAAGACCCGTCCACGCATCAGATGTACCGGTCATCACACTGACCTCATCGAGGAACCGGCGCACCTTGGCGGGGTTCTCGTGGCGCTGCCAGCCGAAGGTGGTCGGTCGCTGGGCGCGGTCGTGCCAGAAATGGCCGGGCTCCGACGGTGGTCGGGTCGCCACCAGCCACACTGCGGTGTCGGCACCGTCGGCCACCTCCCGCAGCAGCGGTTTGGTGATGACGCGGAAGCGGGGCAGGTACTCCGCCACCCCCGGGGTGTCCACCCATCCCGGGTGCATGCTCTCCACCCGGATGTCGGTGCCGGCGAGCCGTCGGGCCCAGGAGTCGGCGAGGACCACCTGCATCCGCTTGGTGCGGGCGTAGGTGCGAACCCCGTTGTAGTCCTGGCTGGACTCCAGGTCGTCGACCACCAGCGGGCTGCTGTACATGCCGCCTGAGGACACGAACACCACCGAGGCTCCGCGGGCCGCGCGCAACAGCGGCAGCACCCGCTCGGTCATCAGCTGCGGCCCGAGGATGTGGGTGGCCAGCTGCACCTCATGACCCTCACGGGTGACGACGCGCTGTGAGGGCATCAGGCCCGCGTTGTGAACCAGCCCGTCCAGCGCCGGCACCCGCGTGGAGAAGTCGGCGCACCAGTTCGTGACCGCCTCGAGGTCGGAGACATCACACACCTCGCCCACCACATCGGCGCCGGGAAGCTCCTCGACGATCTCGGCAACGCGACGACGCACCTTGGCGGCATTGCGACCGAGCAGATACACCGTCGCCCCGAGCCCGGCGAACGCCCGCGCCATGGCCAGGCCGATGCCGGCAGTCGCACCGGTTACCAGAACTCGCTTTCCGACCAGGGCATCCGGAGCCGGGTCGGCCGGCCACCAGCGCCGCCGCAACCCGGAGCCGATCCGGGTGTAGCCGAGAACCAGTGCGCGATCCATCGCGCCATCAAGCAGATCCGTCACCGGGCGGGTGACAGCGGAAAAATCCAAGATCACACCCGCTGCTCAATCGGAGCCAGTACGTCAATCACATCAATCAGGGTTGCACGGGCGGTTTCGCGGGGACCGCCGGTATCGGCAACAAGCGCCGAGACCACCGCCCCGTCGACCGCACAGACCAGCGCGGTCACCATGTCCACCCGGGCACTCCGGCCCGAGCGGGTCACGGCCTCGACGACAGCGTCGACGCGCTGTTGCAGCAGTCGCCGCTCGACACCACGCAGCGCCGGATGGCGGGCACAGGCGATATAGCGCTCGTAGCGCGAGATCAACTGCTCGCTGCTTTCTTCACCTGCCAGCAGTTCGAGCAGCAGGTCGGCGGTGGCACCGGTGCTGCGGCGCCGTCGCGGCAGGTCCTGCACCCGGGCTCGCAGTTGGGCGGCCTCGACGGCTCCGATGTACTCGACGGCCTTCCCGACCAACTCGTCCAGCGATGAGAAGTAATAGGTCGTCGACGCCAGTGGCAATCCCGCCCGCCGCGCGACCGCCCGATGGCGCACCGCGTCGAACCCGCCTTCGCACAACAATTCGGCGGCAGCGCTGACGAGCGCGTACCGCCGTCTTTCTCCTTTGGGGGTAACCGCTGCGGTCACCTTCGCCATGCTGCCAGTCGCACCGCAGCGCACATCGCGCTTTGCGCGAAGACGTGACGGGTGGGGCAGGATGGTGGAATGGCGAATATCAATCGGCGCGCCGCTCTGCGAGTGGGAGCCGGTGCCGCCGGTGCCGCCGCACTCGGTGCGGCGCTCACGCCGTGGCGCGCAAACGCCACGCCGACACTTATCACCGGATCGTTCGTCTCCATCGCACGCGGCGGAATCACCACCAACTTCGCCATCGCACGGCCGCCGGGTCAGACCGGGGCACTGCGACCGGTGATCGCCCTACACGGCAAGGGCAGTGATGCCGCCGCGGTCATGGCGGGCGGTGTCGAGCAGGGTCTGGCCCAGGCGGTCAGCGCGGGTCTACCGCCATTCGCGGTCGTCGCCGTCGACGGCGGCGGCAGCTACTGGCACCGGCGCACCTGGGGTGAAGACGCCGGTGCGATGGTGCTGGGCGAGTTGCTTCCGATGCTCGGCGAACAGGGTCTGGACACCTCGCGGGTGGGCTTCCTCGGGTGGTCGATGGGCGGCTACGGCGCGCTGCTGCTGGGCGCGCGACTCGGTGCGGCCCGCACTGCGGCGATCTGCGCGGTCAGTCCGGCACTGTGGCTATCGTCGGGTGCTAGCGCGCCCGGCGCGTTCGACGGACCCGACGACTTCGCCGCCAACACTGTGTTCGGCTTTCCCGCGCTGGCGTCGATACCCACCCGGATCGACTGCGGTTACCGCGACCCGTTCTATGCGGCCACCAAGCAATTCATCGCACAGTTGCCGAACCCGCCGGCCGGCGGCTTCTCCGCAGGCGGGCACGACGCCGGCTTCTGGAGCGCGCAGCTGCCCGCCGAGATCGGCTGGATGGCTCCACTGCTGACGGCCTGAAATCCCAGACGATAGTCATCTCGCGCCTGCACGCCCGGCCTTGACGTCAACGCGGCGCGAAACAGCTCACAATGTGATCCGGCCCTCGGCCGCAGCAAGTCCGATATCGGCGCGGAAATGACCGCCGGGCAATCGAACTGACGACATCACCCCGTATGCGGCGGCACGGGCGGCCGGCAGGTCGACACCGGTCCCGACCACCGACAGCACCCGTCCGCCCGAGGAGACCACGGCACCGTCCTCGCGACGGGACGTGCCGGCGTGCAGCACCCCGTCCGCCTCTGCGCCGGTGATGACATCGCCGAGGCGGGGGCGGCCCGGGTAGTTCTCCGCGGCCAGCACGACGGTCACCGCGTAGCCGTCATGCCACTGCAGTGGTGCGAAGTCGGCCAGAGTTCCGGTCGCCGTCGCATACAACGCACCACCCAGCGGGGATGTCAGCAGAGCCAAGACCGCCTGGGTCTCGGGATCGCCGAAGCGGCAATTGAACTCGACCACCGCGGGCCCCGTGGACGTCATCGCCAATCCGGCGTACAACAGACCCGAGAATGGGCAGCCTCGGCGCACCATTTCGGCCGCAACGGGTTCGACCACATCGCCGACGATCGCGGACTCAGAAGATTTCGGAAGCCACGGCAACGGTGCGTAGGCGCCCATGCCCCCGGTGTTGGGCCCGGCGTCACCGTCGGCGACCCGCTTGAAATCCTGAGCCGCCACCAATGGCACCACCGTCGCCCCGTCGACCAGACAGAACAGTGACACCTCCGGGCCGTCCAGGTAGGACTCCAGCAGCACCGGGTGACCGGAATCCAGCAGGGTGGCGGCGTGTGCGCGGGCGTCGTCCCGCTCGGCGGTGACGACCACACCCTTACCGGCCGCCAAGCCGTCGTCTTTGACCACCCATGCAGGCTGACCGACGGCGGGGCCGAACCGGTCCAGGGCGGCGTCGAGACGGGCGGGGCTGTCGACGATCTCACTGGCGGCGGTGCGCACGCCGGCGGCGGCCATCACATCCTTGGCGAAGGCCTTGGAACCCTCGATCCGGGCGGCATCCTTGGACGGACCGAAACAGGCGATGCCCGCGGCTCGAATAGCATCGGCCACGCCGAGAGCCAGGGGCACCTCGGGGCCGATCACCACCAGGTCGGCACGCAGCCGGGCGGCCAGCGCGGTGACCTCCTCGGCGGAGGTGACATCGACGTCGTACTGTTCGGCCACCGTCGCAGTACCGGCGTTGCCCGGCGCGACCGCCAGGTAGTCGACCCCCGGGTCCTTTCGCAGCCCGAGCAACAGGGCGTGTTCGCGGGCACCGGATCCGATCACAAGGACGCGCACGCACCACACCCTAATCGGAGGCCGTCTCCTCAGGTGTCGGTGGAGGACTTCTTGCCGCCGTGCATCTTCACCGCATTGCCGGCGTTGGCCTTCTTGTCATCGGATTTACCGGCGGCGGCGGTCTTGCGGCGTTTGGCGGCGACCCGCTCAACCACACCGTTGAAGCCCGAGCCGAGCGGAAAGCCGACGTAGTGCGTGATGAACAGCGCCATCTCCCGCAACTCATCAGAGGTCATCTCGCCGTTCTCCAGGGCGGCATTGACCTGAATCTCGGCCAGATCCGGCAGGCCGAGTGCAGTTACCACCGACAGCGTCATGATCCGCTTGTCTCGCATCGATAGTCCGGGTCGGCTCCAGATGTTGCCGAAGAGGTGGTCGACGGTCAGTGCGAAGAAGTCGCCGGGCATATCGGACATCTCCCAGGCGTAGACCTCGTTCATCTTCGCCAGGCCCTTACGGCGCAACTCATCCATTTCTCACTCCTTCTCGGGTGGAGCTGATTGCTCATGCGGTACACCGAGCCCGGCGGCCAGGTTGCGCAACGCCACTTCAGCGAGCGGCAGATCGACATCGATTGACTCCCCCAGAGCCAGAGCAAGACTCAAGTCTTTCTCGCCCAGGCCGCGGGTGTGGGTGAAGGTGTCGTAGAGCCAATGTCCAGGTTCGAGTTCGTGGGTGTTATCGCGCACCATGATTGCGCCCGCGCCTCCGGTCAGCGCATCAGTGTGCCGAACCACCCGTCCGAGTGCCTGCAGGTCCAGACCTGCGGCCTCGGCCAGCGTCATCGCCTCAGCAGCGGCGGCGAACGACGTGAAGGTCAGCATGTTGCGGGCCAACTTCATCCGCGTTCCCGCACCCGGCTCGCCGGCATGAATCACCAGCGACGCCCACTGCGTGAACATCGGTTTGACGCGCTCATAGACCTCGCGTGGCGCACCGACCATCGTCGCCAGCTCACCCTTCGCAGCCGCACCCGCTCCCCCGCTGACCGGCGCATCGATGACATGGATACCCTGCGGTGCGATATCGCGCGCGAGTTCCGCCGCGGTGGCAGCACCGATGGTCGAATGAATCGCGATCACCGTGCCCGGCGCAGCATGACGAGCCAGCTCTGCCACCACCTCGCGCACCTGCTCGTCATTGAGCACCGTGACGCTGATGACGTCGGCCGCGGCGACGTCGGCCACACTGCCGGCCACGCTCGCTCCGGCCTCGGCGAACGGCATCATGACCTCATCGCGGACATCGAACACCACCAGACCACCGGGCCAGCCCACCAACCGCGTGGCCATCGGCGCGCCCATACTGCCCAGCCCGATATAGCCGAGCCTCGGATCAGTCCTCGGATCAGTCCCCGAATCAACCACAGCCGAACTCCTTCACTACGACCGGATGATCTGGCCGCCGTCGACGTTGAAGATCTGCCCGGTGATCCACCTCGCCTGGTCGGACAGTAGGAACAAACACATACCGACCAGGTCCTCCGGCTGACCCATCCGGCTCAGCGGAATGTTCCTCACGATATCGGCCACCATCTCCTGCGGGGTGGTGGTGCGGTTGGCCTCGGTGTCGATCGGACCGGGGGCGATGGCGTTGATGCGAATGTTCTGCCCACCCAGTTCGCGCGAAAGCTGTTGGGTAAGGCCGTTGATGCCGACCTTGGCCAGGCCGTAGTAGTTGGCGTAAAGCCATGCCGCGGTGGAGGACTGGTTGACGATGGCGCCACCACCCCGTTTGGCCATCTTGCGGTAGACCGCCCGGGTGCAGAGCAGCGCTCCGTCCATATTCACGCTCATGAACTTCTTGTAGTAATCCCAGTCCACGGTGACCAGGAAGTCCAGTTTCATGCCGCCGAAGATCGCAGCGTTGTTCACCAGGTAGTCGATGCCGCCAAACTCTGCCAATGTGCGATCGGCCATCGCCTTGGTCGACTCGACGTCCGAGACGTCTACCGGTATGGCCAGTGCCGTACCTCCTTCGGCCAGGATCCCGGCGGCAACCCGTTGGGCGCCCTCGACGTTGATATCGGCGACAACCACGGCCGCACCCTCGCGGGCCAGTGCTTCTGCGTAGGCCTGCCCGATGCCACCACCGGCGCCGGTGATGATGCCCACCTTCTCGTCGAACTGTCCCATCGTTCCTCCTCACATGGGTTGATTAGACCAGCCTGATTAGACCGCTGTTGCAATGACTTTCAGCTCCAGGTACTCCTCGAAACCGGCTACACCCATCTCCCGGCCCACGCCCGACTGCTTGTAGCCACCGAAGGGCACATCTGCGGAATACCAGACCCCGCCGTTGACATTGACGGTGCCTACCCTCAGCCGGTTGGCCACCGCTTGCGCGCGCTGCGGGTCCGCACTGAACACGGTGCCTGACAGCCCGTACGTCGAATCGTTGGCGATACGAACCGCGTCGTCATCGCCGTCGTGGGCGATCACCGTGAGCACCGGGCCGAAGATCTCCTCCCGCGCCACCCGGGCGTCATTGGTCAACCCGGCGACCACCGTGGGTTCGATGAAGAACCCACGGTCACGGTCTGCGGGTCGGCCTCCACCGCATGCGAATGTGCCGCCCTCAGCAATCGCAAGATCCAGATAGGACTGCACCCGATCGCGCTGACGGGCAGAAATGACTGGGCCACATATGGTTCTGTGATCTAGCGGGTCCCCGGGTCTCATCCCGGACATCGTGGCGGCGGCAGCAGCGACGGCGTCGTCGTAGCGAGACCGCGGTACCACCAGGCGGGTGGTGATCGCGCAGCCCTGACCGGCGTGCATCGATGCGGTGAACGCCGCCATCGAGCACGCCCCGGCGAGATCGGCGTCATCGAGGACCAGGAACGCGGACTTACCACCCAGTTCCAGAAATACTTTCTTGATCGTTGCGGCGCCGGCGGCCATGACCGCACGGCCGGTCGCCGTCGAACCGGTGAACGACACCATGTCGACGCGGGGATCGGACGACAGTATCGCCCCTACTGCATGGTCATCGGATGTCACGATGTTGAGTACACCCGGCGGGATATCGGTGTGCTCGGCGACGAGTTCACCGAGAACCGCCGCGCACCAGGGGGTGTCCGGGGCGGGCTTGAGCACCACGGTGTTGCCGGCTGCGAGCGCCGGGCCGATCTTGGCAAGATTGATCTGGTGCGGGAAGTTCCACGGTGTGATGGCCCCCACCACGCCGACGGCCTCACGCACGATGGTGCGTTGGGTGGCGATTCCCATCGGGCTGGCCACGCCGAGATCGGTACGCCAGGAATAGGATTCCGCGGTGTCAGCGCCGAAGCTCAGGTCGGCGACCGGGCCCTCCAACTGCGCCATTCCGGTGAGCATGCGGGGCGCCCCGACCTCGGCCATGGTGATCTCGCGCAGTTCCTCGATCTGCTCACGCATGGCATCGCGAAGCTGGCGCACACACCGCACCCGTAGCTCGGTGTTGGTTGACCAGTCGGTGCGATCGAATGCGCGGCGGGCCGCGTCGATGGCCCGGCTCATATCCTCGGCATCGGCGTTGGCCGCGGTGCCCAGCACCTCTTCGGTAGCCGGGTTGATGTTCGCGAAGCGACCCGCACCGCCTGCCACGAGCTTTCCATCGATGAAGAGATCGCTGTTGCGATCGGCTGCTATCGCCATCCGCGCTCCTTAAACTGCTGTACCGCCATCCGCGGTGGCACAACTGCTGTACCGCCATCCGCGGTGGCACAACTGCTGTACCGCCATCCGCGGTGGCACACCTGCTGTATGGACACGTGTCCGGATAATCCCGTCGAACCTTATCCACACTGCTGCGGACTGTGCAAGGCCCAGATCGGTAGTGGCAGCGTTGAGGTGGTATTTCCCTAGTATCTCTTGCGTCAGGTCGGCACCGGTGATTACGGTGGACATGTGTCCAGTGATGCAGTGGCAACCGCCCCCCGTGATCGGGCTGACGCGACCCGGCGGCCTCGGCAGGAGGAGACCTTCCGCAAACTGGTCGGTGCCGCGTTGGAGACGCTTCAGGAATCCTCCTATGCCGATCTGACGGTGCGCGGTGTGGCGGCGCGAGCGCAGGTGGCACCTGCCACGGCCTACACCTATTTCTCATCGAAGAACCATCTGGTCGCCGAGGTCTATCTGGATCTGGTCAGCGCGGTGCCCTATTTCATCGATGTCAACGACGCGCGCCTCAACCGGGTGCAGCAGGCATTGCGCAGCCTGGCACTCGTGGTTGCCGATGAGCCGGAGGTGGCGGTCGCCTGCACTACCGCGTTATTGAGCAACGACACCGCCGTACGCAAGGTTCGCGACCGCATCGGTGCTGAAATTCATAAGCGGATCAAATCCGCGCTCGGACCTGACGCCGATTCGCGCACCGTGGCGGCGCTGGAGATGAGTTACTTCGGCGCTCTGGTCCACGCCGGCAGCGGTGCATTCACGTACCGCCAGATCGCCGACCGGCTGGGCTACGTCGTCGGCCTGATCCTGATATCCAGCGACGGGGACGGCCAGTGAGCGCTGAGACCGTTCCGCTGGTGCTGGACCCCTACGACTACCACCTTCACGAAGACCCCTATCCGTACTACAAACGTCTGCGTGACGAGGCGCCGCTCTACCGCAACGACGCACTGAACTTCTGGGCGCTGACCCGACATGCCGATGTGCACAGGGGCTTCCGCAACAGCACCGAACTGTCCAACAAGCTCGGGGTGTCACTGGACCCGATTTCCCGCACGCCCGAGGCCTACCGGACCATGTCCTTCCTGGCGATGGACGACCCCGGGCATCTGCGCTTGCGCACGCTGGTGTCCAAAGGTTTCACTCCCCGCCGGATCCGTGAGCTTGAGGCCCGGGTACTGGAACTGACCACCGCCCATCTCGATACCGCATTGCAGTCTGACAGTTTCGACTTCATTGCCGAATTCGCCGGCAAGCTGCCCATGGATGTGATCTCCGAATTGATGGGTGTCCCAGTGGCGGACCGGGCGCGGCTCCGCGCACTGGCCGATAGCGTGATGCACCGCGAGGATGGCGTTTCCGATGTTCCGATGGCAGCAATCGAGGCGTCGATGGAGCTGCTGGTCTACTACGCCGACATGGTGGCGCAGCGGCGGAAGAAGCCCACCGACGATCTCACGACAGCACTCCTGGAAGCCGAGATCGATGGCGACCGCCTCGGCGACGACGAGATCATGGCCTTCCTGTTCCTCATGGTCGTCGCCGGCAACGAAACCACCACGAAACTCCTTGGTAATGCGGCCTATTGGGGCGCAATTAACGCCGATCAGCTGGTGGGAGTGCACGCCGATCATTCCCGGATTCCGCTGTGGGTCGAGGAGACGCTGCGCTACGACACCTCCAGCCAGATCCTGGCCCGCACCGTCGTCGCCGACATCGAGTTTTACGGCATCACCCTGCACGACGGCGACACCCTACTGCTGGTGCCCGGCTCGGCGCACCGAGACGAACGGGTCTTCGACTCACCCGACGAATTTCTGATCGGCCGCGATATCGGCTCCAAGCTATTGAGTTTCGGCAGCGGTGCGCATTTCTGCCTCGGCGCGCATCTGGCCCGAATGGAGGCGCGCGTCGCACTCACCGAGTTATTCGAACGGATCCGCGACTACGAGGTTGATGAAGCCGGTGCGGTTCGCGTGCACTCGAGTAACGTGCGCGGGTTCGCCAGCCTGCCGATGACGGTGAAGCTTCGCTGATGGCGCGCTTCGAACCGCACCCCAACCGCCGACCCGTCATCGTCGCCGGGGCTTCCTCAGGGATCGGCGCCGCCACCGCTGCTGAACTTGCCGCACGCGGATTCCCGGTTGCCCTCGGCGCCCGGCGTTTGGAGAAATGCGAAGAGTTGGCCGACCAGATCCGGACGGATGGCGGTGAGGCCGTGGCTTTGTCGCTTGACGTCACCGACCCCGACTCGGTCAGAGAATTCGTGCGCCGGGCGGGCGAGGAACTCGGCGATATCGAGATACTCGTCGCCGGGGCCGGCGACACCTTCTTCGGGCGGCTCTATGAAATCGAGACTGAGGACTTCGAGTCCCAGATCCAGATCCACCTCATCGGAGCCCACCGGTTGGCCGCCGCCGTGCTGCCCGCGATGGTGTCCCGTCGACGTGGCGACGTCATCTTCATCGGTTCCGATGTCGCGTTACGCCAGCGCCCGCATATGGGTGCTTACGGCGCCGCCAAGGCCGGCCTGACCGCGATGGTGACCAACCTGCAGATGGAGTTGGAGGGCACCGGCGTGCGCGCCTCGGTCGTTCACCCCGGACCGACCCAGACCGGTATGGGCTGGAATCTGCCACCGGAGTCCATCGCACCGGCGCTGGAGGACTGGGCCAAATGGGGCCAGGCCCGCCACAGCTACTTCCTACGAGCAGCAGACCTCGCCCGCGCGGTTGCATTCGTCGCCGAGACCCCGCGCGGTGGGTTCGTCGCCACGATGGAACTGCAACCCGAGGCACCGCTGTCCAGCGCGCCCAAGGAACGTCAGCAACTGAAATACCCGGAGGAACCGTGACCCCCAACACGCCATTGAAGGAAGTCCGGCGGGTGTCCGGCGGTGCTGACGAGCACGGGCACCTCGAGGAGTTCCGCACCGATCCGATCGGTCTGATGAGCCGGCTGCGGCAGGAATGCGGCGATGTCGGCGCCTTCCGGCTGGCCGATAAGCAGGTGATCCTGTTGACCGGGGAGCAAGCGAACGAATTCTTCTTCCGGGCCGCCGATGAGGATCTCGACCAGGCGCAGGCGTACCCGTTCATGACACCGATCTTCGGCACCGGTGTCGTGTTCGATGCCAGCCCGGAGCGGCGTAAGGAGATGCTGCACAACTCCGCGCTGCGCGGCGACCACATGAAGAGCCACGCCACCACGATCGAGCGCGAGGTCCGCCGGGCGATCGAACACTGGGGTGACAGCGGCGAAATCGACCTCCTGGACTTCTTCTCCGAGCTGACCATCTACACCTCGACCGCCTGCCTGATCGGGGGAAAATTCCGCGAGCAACTCGACTCCCGTTTCGCGAACTTCTACCACCTGCTTGAGCGTGGCACCGACCCGCTCTGCTACGTCGACCCCTACCTACCGATCGAGAGCTTCCGGATTCGCGACGAGGCGCGCGAGGGTCTGGTCGGGTTGGTGGGCGAGATCATGAATGGCCGGATCGCCAACCCGCCCACCGACAAGTCCGATCGCGACATGCTCGATGTGCTGGTGTCGATCAAGGATGACGAGGGCAATCTGCGCTTCTCCGCCGACGAGATCACCGGCATGTTCATCTCGCTGATGTTCGCCGGCCATCACACCAGTTCCGGAACGTCCTCGTGGACGCTCATCGAGTTGATGCGCAACCCGGGCGTCTACGCGGAGGTCACCAGCGAACTCGATGACCTCTACTCCGACGGCCAGGAGGTGAGTTTTCACGCACTGCGGCAGATCCCGAAGCTGGAGAACGTCATCAAGGAGACTCTGCGGCTACATCCGCCGCTGATCATCCTGATGCGCGTCGCCCAGGACGAGTTCGAGGTTCAGGGTTACCCCATTCACAAGGGCGATTTCGTGGCGACCTCCCCGGCCGTCTCCAACTGCATCCCCGAGGACTTTCCCGACCCGGACTCCTTCGATCCGAGTCGATACGACAAGCCACTCGAGGCCGATGTACTCCACCGCTGGACCTGGATCCCATTTGGTGCGGGACGGCACCGCTGTGTCGGGGCTGCATTCGCCACAATTCAGATCAAGGCGATCTTCTCGGTTCTGTTGCGCGAGTGCGATTTCGAGATGGTCCAGCCACCCGAGAGCTACCGCAACGACCATTCCAAGATGGTCGTCCAGCTCGCCCGGCCCGCACTCGTCCGATACCGCAAGCGCACCGGCTAGGAGTCAAATCCGTGGGTGGTTACCGCGTCGACGTCGACCAAGACCTGTGCCAGGGACACGCCATGTGCGAGTTGGAGACGCCGGACTACTTCTCCGTTCCCAAGCGCGGCACCGTCGAGATCCTCGATACCCAACCACCCGACGAGGCGCGGCCCGACATCGAACGAGCAGTCGAGGCGTGTCCGACCCGGGCGCTTTTCATCATCGATAAGGAGAACTAGAGCATGGCCGCATTGCCCAGAGAGCAGTTGGAGGACTTCATCCAGCGGTGGATGGACGCCAACCGCGAAGCCGAACGCAAGGGCGATTGGAAAGGCCTTGCGGAATTCTTCGCACTCGACGCCACCTACGGCTGGAACATCGGCCCCAAGGAGGACGTCATGTGCTTGGGCCGCAATGAGATCCGCGATATCGCGCTCGGGTATGAGATGGCCGGACTGGAGGGCTGGAGCTACCCCTATCAAAAGGTGATCATCGACGACAAGATCGGCGAGGTGGTCGGCTTCTGGAAGCAGGTCGCCACCGACGCCGACGGCACCCAGGCGACGATCTACGGTATCGGCGGGAGTTGGTTCCGGCTCAATGCCGAGGGGTTGATCGAATGGCAGCGCGACTTCTTCGACTTCGGTCACGTGCAAAAGCTGTATCTGAAGCTCATGGAGCAAGGGAAACTCTCCAAAGGCATGCAGGAGCGTATCGAGCGCAGCCTCGCCGGGGAGAAACTGCCCGGCTACTACCCGCTTGGACAGGCACCTGTCCCGATCTGGTGACTTGACACCCGTCAGGTCCTAGGATGCGACACATAACGAGAACACGTTCTATCTCAGCCACACCGTCAGTCGGAGGATTTCAGTGAAGACAAAAGGCGCGCTCATCAGGGAGTTCAATCAGCCGTGGGCGATCGAGGAGATCGAGATCGGTGACCCTGCGAAAAATGAGGTCAAGATCCAGATGGAAGCCTCCGGTATGTGCCACTCCGATCACCACCTGGTCACCGGCGGCATCCCGATGTTCGGCTTCCCGGTCCTCGGCGGACACGAGGGTGCCGGCATTGTCACCGAGATCGGTGAGGGTGTGGAAAACGTGGCGGTCGGCGATCACGTGGTGTTGTCATTCATCCCGTCGTGCGGCAAGTGTCCGTCATGTCAGGCCGGTCTTCGCAACCTCTGCGATCTTGGTGCCGGACTGCTGGCCGGCGTCGCTATCTCCGACGGCACCCACCGCATCCACACCGCCGACGGCATGCCGGTGTTCCCGATGACACTGCTGGGTACCTTCTCGCCCTACATGGTGGTGCACGAGTCCTCGGTGGTGAAGATCGATCCGTCGATCCCGTTCGAGGTGGCCTGCCTGGTCGGCTGTGGTGTCACCACCGGGTACGGGTCGGCCACCCACACCGCGCAGATCAAGCCCGGCGAGGACGTCGCGGTGGTCGGCGTCGGCGGAGTTGGCATGGCGGCACTGCAGGGCGCGGTCATCTCCGGCGCCCGAAACATCTTCGTCATCGAGCCCGTCGAGTGGAAGCGCGATGCCGCCCTGAAGTTCGGCGCCACCCATGCCTATCCCGACATCGAGGCGGCCATGATGGGTATCGCCGAGGTGACCGGTGGCTTCATGGCCAAGAAGGTGATCGTCACCGTCGGTGAAGTCAATGGCGCCGATGTCGACAACTACATGAACATCACCTCCAAGTCCGGCACCTGTGTGATGACCGCTATCGGCAGCATGCTTGACACCAATGTCACGCTCAATCTGGCGATGCTGACCCTCATGCAGAAGAACCTGCAGGGCACCATCTTCGGCGGCGGCAACCCGCACCACGACATCCCGCAGCTGCTGTCGATGTACAAGATGGGCAAGCTCAACATCGACGACATGATCACCCGGCAGTACCGCCTGGAGCAGATCAACGACGGATATAAGGACATGCTGGAGGGTCGCAATATTCGTGGCGTCATCCGCTACACCGACGAGGATCGCTGACCTTGACCCAGCAGACCACCGAACTGACGCCCGCCCTGGCTGCCTCACGGGAGTCTTGGCGGTGCGTGCAGTCCCACGACCGCGAGGGCTGGCTCGCATTGATGGCGCCGGACGTCGTCATCGAGGATCCGATCGGGCCGTCCTACACCAATCCCGACGGATTCGGCGTGCGCGGTAAGGAGGCGGTCGCGGCGTTCTATGACGCCAATATCGCCGCCAACACCCTGCGGGTCACCTGCGAGGAGACCTTCCCGTCCAGCTCGCCGAATGAAGTGGCGCACATTCTGGTGCTGCGCAGCGAGTTCGAAGGCGGTATGACCAGCACGGTGCGCGGAGTCTTCTGCTACCTCGTCGACGACGCCGGTCTGATCACCAATATGCGCGGTTACTGGAACCTCGAGGGGATGCAGTTCGGGCAGGCGCCGGCCTGAGCGTGACCGGCCTGCCGCTTGACGGATTCGGTGCCGTCGTCGTCGGTGGGTCCCGTGGGATCGGCGCCGCCGTGGCAACCCTTCTCGTCGAGTTGGGTGCCGGTGTCGTGATCAATGGCCGTGACGGCGACGCCGTTCGCGCGACAGTCAGCTCCATCACCGCGGCCGGTGGACGAGCAATCGGGTACCCCGGTTCGGCATCCGACGACGCTGTGGCCGAAGCCCTGATCGCGTTGTGCGAGAACGAGTTCGGCCGGATCAACGCATTAGTGAACTGCGCGGGCACGGCCGAGCCGAAGGGTTCGTCGATCCTCAACGTCAGCCCGAGTGAGTTCCGGGACTTGATCGACACCCACCTCGGCACTGTATTCGCCACCTGCCGTGCGGCCGCGCCGAAGATGGTCGCCAGGGGTGGCGGGTCGATCGTCAACACGAGTTCATTCGCCTTCCTCGGCGACTACGGCGGTACCGGCTACCCGGCCGGGAAGGGTGCGGTGAATGGACTCACCATGGCGATTGCCGCCGAACTCGCCGGGCAGGGGGTTCGCGCCAATGTCATCTGCCCCGGCGCCAAAACCCGGCTATCCACCGGGACCGACTACGAGCGCCATATCGAGTCGCTTCGCCACCGCGGCATGCTCGACGAGCTCAGCGCTCAGGGGGCACTTGATGCTGCACCGCCGGAGTACGCCGCGTCGCTCTACGCCTATCTGATCAGCGACCTCTCGAAGCCGGTGACGGGCCAGATCTTCATCGCCGCAGGCGGTTTCGTGGGCCGCTTCGACCGACCTTCACCGGCGCTACTCGGCTACCGGGACCACCACGACTCGGGCCCGTGGTCGATCACCGAGATAGCCCGGATGCTTTCCTGAGCCAAACCCTATGCTGGGGCGCATGCCGTCCGTCTTCACCATGATCATCAATCGCGACCTGCCCGGGCGATTCGTCTACGAAGACGATGATGTCGTGGCATTTCTGACCATCGAGCCGATGACCCAGGGGCACACCCTGGTCGTGCCCCGCGCAGAGGTCGACAATTGGCAGGACGTGGAACCGTCGTTGTTCAACCACGTCATGGCGGTGTCCCAACGCATCGGCAAGGCCGTCTGCGCCGCGTTCGGAGCCGAGCGCGCCGGTGTGATCATCGCCGGACTGGAGGTTCCGCACCTGCACGTGCACGTGTTCCCGGCCTTCAACCTGACCGACTTCGGTTTCGCCCACGTCGATCGCAACCCGTCGCGCGAGTCCCTCGATCAGGCCCAGGCCAAGATCATCACGGCGCTCGCTGCACTGGACTGATCACCGCCGGCAGACCCGGTCATACACTTGCACCATGGATCTGGCCAAAGCGCTCGTTGACCTGGCGACAGCCCCGGTGCGGGTGGGTCTGGCCGTGGCCGATGCCAGCCTGTTCGTTGCCGAAGCCGCCGTTGAATTCGCCAAGAACAGCCTGGGTGACGCGGAGTTCCCCTCACCGCGGGACTCCGTCGTCCACCTGCTGGGCCTGGATGACACCATCGAGCGCGCGAACAAACTCGCCTCCCTCATCGAGGGCGACGCCCCGCTGGGCCGAGCTCTGGCGCCCGATGGCGCACTGGATCGGCTTATGCGCCCCGGCGGCCTCATCGATCGCCTCACGGCTCCCGACGGGGTGCTGGAACGGCTGACCGCCGAGGGTGGCGGACTGGAGCGGGCCCTGGCACCCGGTGGCCTGGTGGACCAACTTCTCGACGAGGACGGATTGGTTGAGCGGGTACTCGCCGAGGACGGATTAGCCGACCGGCTGCTGGCCGAAGGCGGCCTGATCGAGAAGTTGACCGCGCGCGACGGGCCACTCGAGCAGCTGGCCGACGTCGCCGACACTCTCAATCGCCTCGCCCCTGGCCTGGAGGCATTGGCCCCGACCATCGAGATGCTGCGCGAAGCGGTCACCACGCTGAGTCTGGTGGTCAACCCGCTGAGCACTATCGCCGAGCGCATCCCACTGCCCGGCCGCCGCCGATTCACGCCCCGGATGGTGGACGCCGACGTCGACGACGTCGACGACTGACCCGATAGGCTGACGGGCGGTCCATACCGATCTACACCGGTCGCTCCACGCCTCCTTAGCTCAGTGGTAGAGCACTCGCCTTGTAAGCGAAAGGTCGTCAGTTCAATCCTGACAGGAGGCTCCGTTGGTGGCCGGAGGCTCAGCCGCCCGCAGTGACCACCCGGTCGACCAGTTCACGGGCCAACGCGAAGGCTGATGTCGCCGCAGGCGACGGTGCGTTGCGCACATATGCGACGCCGCTGCCCCCGGAGATGACGAAATCGTCGACCAGGGATCCGTCGCGTCCGACGGCCTGAGCCCGCACGCCCGCATGCGAGGTGCCGTCCAGGTCGGCGACAGACAGGCCCGGCATGTACCGTGCTGCGGCTGCAACAAATGCCCGCTGACTGGCGGCCATCCGCATCTCGTCGATGCCCACCCGCCAGTACCGACCGGCGACCCGCCAGGTTCCCGGCCACGTTAGCGAGTCCCAGGTGTCGCGCCAGCGAATACGACGCAGCGTGTAGGCGTCGCGGGCGGCCACCATCATCGCGGTAGGACCCAGGGTTACCGCGCCGCCGATGTGCTTGGTGATGTGCACCCCGAGAAACGGCAACTCCGGGTTGGGCACCGGGTAGATCATCCCGTGCAGCCTCGGCTTCGGCGTCGGCTTCACGCCAAGGTAGGCACCCCGGAAGGGCACGATCTGCGGATCACGCGGGGCACCGGCGGCCCGCGCCAGCCGATCTGCCCACAATCCAGCACAGACGATCACCGTCCGCGCCGCCACGGGTCCGTCACCGGTGTGAACCACCGCGCGATCTCCCCCTTCGACCGAAGTGACCTCGGTGCCGAATCGCAGGCGCACTCCGCTGGCTGTCAGTTCATCCACGAGGCAACGGGTCACAGCGCCGTAGTCGACGATCCCAGTGTTTGGAGCGTGCAATGCTTGCAGACCAACGGCATTGGGCTCGATCTCGCTGATTTCGGCTCCGCTGACGCGTCGCAGACCGGGTACGGCATTGGCGATGCCACGGACCTCAAGATCATCGAGGCGCGGCAGCTCGTCAGCCGATAGCGCAACGATTAATTTGCCGCACCGCTCGTAGGGGATCGCATGGTGATCGCAGTACTCGTACATCAAGCGCGAGCCTTCGACGCACAACCGCGCCTTCAGTGACCCGGGCTGGTAATAGATCCCGCCGTGGATCACTCCGGAGTTGTGTCCACTCTGATGTTGGGCCGGGGCTGACTCACGTTCCAGCACGGTCACCGAGTCGTGCGGATAGCGCGCAATCCACTCCCGCGCCACCGACAGACCAATGATCCCCGCACCGACGACCACGAGATCGAGACGTTGTCTGACGGCGGGCATCAGCCTTCGCCGTCTTCACCGGGTCGTTGACGCTCGCCGAACGACGTCCGACGCGTGGTCTGGTGGCCGTACACACCCTCCGCATACGCAGTCTCGGCGTGCTGGGTAAAGTCGACACCGCTGGCCTCGTCCTCCGCGCTGAGCCGGAACCCCATGACCCGCTCGATCAACGCGGCAAGTCCGTAACTCACCGTGAAGGCATATCCCGCGACTACCGCTATCGCCAGCGCCTGCTTACCGAGCAGAGCCAGTCCGCCGCCGTAGAAGAGTCCCTGCGCACCGTCTGTCATCACCGCGGTCGCGAGTAATCCGATCAGCAGCACACCGACGACACCGCCGACCAAGTGCACACCGACGACGTCGAGCGAGTCGTCATAGTTCAGTTTGAACTTCAGACCGATTGCGAACGAGCACACGATGCCGGCCAGCAGACCGACGACTGCCGCACCGAACGTGTTCACCGTTCCACACGACGGCGTGATCGCCACAAGCCCGGCGACCACACCCGAGGCGGCACCGAAAGTGGTCGGCCTGCCGTCCCGGATCTGTTCAACCGACAGCCACCCCAGCATGCCCAGACAGCCGGCGACCAATGTATTCAGGAAGATCGCAGAAGCCATTCCGTTGGCAGCCAACGCCGAACCTGCGTTGAAACCGAACCAGCCGAACCACAGCAGACCAACGCCAAGCAGCACGAACGGAAGGTTGTGTGGGCGCATCGCCTCCACCTTGAACCCGATTCGCGGTCCCAGCACAAGTGCCAGCGCCAGCGCAGAGGAACCGGACACGATTTCGACAACAAGCCCGCCCGCGTAGTCCAGCACCCCTAACTTGAACAGCCAGCCGCCAGGTGCCCATACCCAATGCGCAACAACGGAATACACGACCACTGTCCAGACCGGTACAAACACCATCCAGGCCGCGAACTTGGCCCGATCGGCAATCGCACCGCTGACCAGGGCGGCGGTGATGATAGCGAAACTCAACTGGAAGGTGGCGTACAGCAGTTCAGGAACCGATCCGTGAACTGTGTCCGGCCCTATCCCCCGCATCCCGGCATGGGTCAAACCGCCGACGAATCCGCCCGCTCCACCGTCGGAGAACGCCAGGGAGTAACCGACCACCAGCCAGGCCACCGTCACCAGTGGGATCGAGATGAAGCTCATCATGATCATGTTGAGCACACCGGAGGTGCGCACCATGCCGCCATAGAAAATCGCCAACCCCGGCGTCATCAATAGCACGAGTGCGGTGCTCATCAGCAGCCACGCGGTGGCGGCTGGATCTATTTCACCCAACTGACGACTCCTTCAACGACGCCTGCCGCGGATGGCTTCAGCGCATGTTCGCCATAGACCGTAAACCCTGGCGTCGCCGTGACCGGCACCATCACCACCCCGTCGAACCGGGGCCGCCCTTGAACGGGCCAACCACCCGGCTGGTGATCCAGCCGCCGTAAAAGCCACCCGGTTGCGCCACCACGGTCTCGCCGTCGATAGTGCAGCGGTCGACCTCGCCCGCCATGACAGCGATGGCGTCGGCAATCGGTCCGAATTCTCCAGTGGTCCTGGGGTAATTCCATGCCGATTTCCTGGCCACCGTCGTCCCGCTAACAAGGTCGAAGTAGCGGGCCTGCCCCTTCCACTCGCACCACGATTCGCCTTGTGCGTCGCGGACGACGCCGTCGGCGAATGCGACACGCGGCAGATAGTAGGTCGGCGGATGGCTGGTTTCCAAAACCCGCCAACCATGGTCGGTGGACGCGATCACCTCACCACCGAGTTCGACGGTGATCAGCCCGCGAAACGGTTCGAGCCGGGGCGGACGCGGGTAGTCCCACACGGACTCCTGGCCCGGTCCGGGTTTATCAGGGTTCGGACGCGTGGTCATCGCCCGGCTCAGACCACGCCGCGAAGCGCATCCGCGCCGAACAGTGGCTCCAGCATTCCAGACAGGTCGGGGCCGCGTCGCAGTCCGTGACCGCCGTCCACATTGATGACCTGGCCGGTGATCCAGCTGGCCGCGTCGCTGAGGAGGAACATCGCCAGGTTGGCGACGTCGTCGACCTCACCGGTTCGGGGCAGCGGGGTGCACTGCCGATAGTCCTCGCTGACTTCGGGAGAGCTCAGGAGCACCTCCACCAGTTCGGTGCGGATCAGGCCCGGCCGGATGCCGTTGACCCGGACCCATGAGGGGCCAAGCTCGTCGGCGCCCAGCATCATCAGGTGGTCAAGGGCAGCCTTGCTCACTCCATAGGCCCCGAACCAACGGTGCACGTTGCTGGCGGCGATCGAGGAGATGCCGACAAACGAGCCGCCGCCGGACCGGACCATCTCCCGCGCGGAATGCTTGAGCAGGTACATGGTGCCGTTGACGTTGAGGTCGACGGTCCGCCGCCACGCGTCGGAGTCGATCTGCGTGACCGGGCCAATGGTCTCTGATCCGCCCGCGCAGTGCACCACCCCGTGCAGCCTTCCGTTCCAGGCCGTCGCCGCCTCGACGGCGTGGGCGACCTGATCCTCGTCGGTCACGTCGGCCGGATGCGCCACGACATCACCGGCCTCGGATTGCGCCCTGATCACTCCCGCGGCCACCGACAGTCGTTCGGTATTGCGGCCGAGAATCATCACCTTGGCTCCCGACCGGACCAGGCCGGCGGCCACGCCCCTGCCGATACCGCTGCCACCGCCGGTGACCAGGTAGGTCCGGTCGGTGAATGAGAGTTGCATGCAGTACTTCTCCTTCTTCTTCTTCGCGAGTCGGGCACTTCGCAAGCCGAAACGCCCAGGTGGGGCCCGAACGAGAATCCACCCTAGTATCGGACGCCGGGCAACCCGGCATCCCGTCGCACGCCGGTGACATAGAGTTACGACATGCCTGCAAAAACTGAACCAGCCGCGATCGACGATGTTGAGCCGTTGGCCGATAGCACGGCCCGGCAGGCCAGGCGCGTCGTAGCCGCCTATGCCACCGACGCCGACGAGTGCCGGGTATTCCTGTCGATGCTCGGCATTGGGCCCGCCAAGCTCGAGGCCTAGTGGCCACCGGAGATGCCGGAACCGTAGGGTCCGGAACCTCCGATTTCGTGGTGGTGGCCAACCGGCTGCCCATCGACATGGAACGTCAGCCCGACGGGACCGTCGTCTGGAAACGTAGCCCCGGCGGTCTGGTCACCGCCCTGGAGCCGCTGCTGCGGCGTAACCGCGGGGCCTGGATCGGTTGGCCCGGTGTGGTCGATGGTGACGAGCATCCGATCTTCGAGAATGATCTGCAGCTCTATCCTGTTCGGCTGAGCGAAGAGGATGTCGCGGACTACTACGAAGGGTTCTCCAACGCCACCCTGTGGCCGCTCTATCACGACCTGATCGTCAAACCGATCTACGAACGGCATTGGTGGGATCGCTATGTCGACGTCAACCGGCGCTTCGCGGAGGCCACCTCACACGCGGCGGCCGAAGGCGCCACGGTATGGGTGCAGGACTACCAACTGCAGTTGGTTCCCAAAATGCTGCGAACTCTGCGGCCGGACCTGACCATCGGCTTCTTCATGCACATCCCGTTCCCGCCCGTCGAGATCTTCATGCAGATGCCCTGGCGGACCGAGATCATCGACGGTCTCCTGGGTGCCGATCTGGTCGGGTTTCACCTCGCCGGGGGCGCACAGAACTTTCTTCTCCTGGCACGTCGACTGGCCGGTGCTGAAACATCGCGCGCATCGATCGGGGTGCGGTCCCGCTTCGGCAAGGTCGATCTCGGCCACCGCGAAGTCAAAGTCGGCGCGTTTCCCATCTCGATCGACTCAGCCGATCTCGACACGAAGGCACGCAACCGCAGCATCCGTCGCCGCGCCAAGGAGATCCGCGCCGAATTGGGCAACCCCCGCAAGATCCTGCTCGGGGTGGATCGCCTCGACTACACCAAGGGCATCGAGGTTCGCCTCGAGGCGTTCTCGGAGTTACTCGCCGAAGGCAGGGCCGGGCGCGAGGACACGGTAATGGTGCAGTTGGCGACCCCGAGCCGGGAACGGGTGGACAGTTACCGGAGCCTGCGCAATGACATCGAACAGCAGGTGGGCCACATCAACGGCGAATACGGCGAGGTCGGCCATCCCGTAGTGCATTACATACACCGGTCGGTGCCCCGGGATGAACTGATCGCCTTCTTCGTCGCCAGCGACGTCATGCTGGTCACCGCATTGCGCGATGGAATGAACCTGGTCGCCAAGGAGTATGTCGCCTGCCGTAGCGATCTCGGCGGCGCCCTGGTGCTCAGCGAATTCACCGGTGCCGCAGCCGAATTGCGTCAGGCCTACCTCACTAATCCCCACGACCCGGAGGGCGTCAAGGACGCCATCGAGGCCGCACTCAACCAGACGCCCGAGGATGGCCGACGACGGATGCGCACTCTGCGTCGCCAGGTACTGGCCCATGATCTGGACCGCTGGGCGAGATCATTTCTTGATGCCCTGGCGGACACCAAGAAGGACTAGTCCTCGATCAGACCTGTCGCACCGAAGGTGCGCTCGGGGTCGCGATCGGTGAAATAGTCACGCATCGAAGCGCTCAGCACATCGGGGTCCCAGGCCGTGCCATCGGCATGGAACCGATGCTCCGCCGTCGGGGCGGCCACCAGTGCCACGGTCGGGCCGTATACGACGAACAGCTGTCCGTTGACTGCATCCGAGGCCGGTGAGGCCAGGAAGCGCACCAGGCTGACGACATGCTCGGGTGACAGCGAGTCGATCTCCCCGGCGGCCAACTCCGGCGCCGCACCGAAAACCTCGGCCGTCATCGCGGTGCGCGCCCGCGGGCAAATCACATTGGCGCGCACGCCGTACCGTCCCAGTGCCCGCGCGGCGGTCAGGGTCAGTGCGGTGATGCCGGCTTTCGCCGCGCCGTAATTGGCCTGCCCAACCGGACCCATCAGGCCGGCCTCCGAGGAGGTGTTGATGATGCGGCCGTAAACCGATCCGCCCGCGTCCTTGGCCTGATTGCGCCAGTAGGTGGCGGCGTTGCGGGTCAGCAGGAAATGGCCGCGCAGATGCACGGCGATGACCGCATCCCAATCTTCGTCGGTCATGTTGAACAACATGCGGTCCCGGGTGATACCGGCGTTGTTGACCACGATGCTGAGTCCGCCCAGGCCGTCGGCGCAGGCAATCAACTCGTCGGCGGTCGACCGCTGACTGATATCGCCGGCCACCGCGACGGCCTTGGAGCCGGCCGCGCTGATCTCATCGAGGACGTCGGACGCATCCAACGCCGCGGCCATGTCATTGACGACCACGGTGGCTCCGGAGCGCGCCAACCCGATGGCCTCGGCGCGACCCAGGCCTGCCGCGGCCCCGGTCACCACCGCGACGCGTCCGGACAGGTCGCTCAGCTGTTCATCTGCGGACAACTTTATGAATACCTCTAGTCCTTGCGTGTCAGTGCCGCGCGCGGGCACTCGGCGATGGCCTGCTCGGCCAAATCCTCCTGATCGGCCGGGATGGGATTGGCCGTGACCATGACGTACTCCTCATCGTCGAGGACAAACAGCTCGGGCGCGATTCCCACGCAGACGGCGTTACCTTCACAGCGATCACGATCCACAACGATTCTCATGACAACCTCCTAGCCCCTCCGGAATGCCCCGGCTATCCGCAGCATCACGGTAAGACCGTAGCGGCTTCTTTACCCCAAGACTAGAACGTGTTACAAAAGTTGTATCAACAGGGCGAGTCGACGGGTTGCCGGCGACCCCACCGAACCGGAGGTCAGACGGATGCGGATCAGCTACACCCCCGAGCAGGACGAGCTTCGCCGCGAGCTGCGCTCGTACTTCTCCCAGCTGGTCACCCCCGAGCGCCGGGAAGCGCTGATGGCGACCGGCGGCGAATATGGCACCGGAGACGTCTACCGGGAGACGGTGGCGCAGATGGGACGCGACGGCTGGCTGGCGCTGGGCTGGCCCACGCAGTATGGCGGCCAAGCCCGGTCCACCATGGACCAGCTGATCTTCACCGACGAGGCTGCCGTCGCCGGCGCCCCGGTTCCGTTCCTGACGATCAACTCCGTGGCGCCAACGATCATGGCCTTCGGCACCGAGGAGCAGCGGAAGTTCTTCCTGCCCAAGATCGCCGCCGGGGAGTTGCACTTCGCGATCGGCTACTCCGAGCCCAGCGCCGGCACCGATCTGGCCGCGCTGCGTACGACAGCAGTCCGCGATGGCGAGGACTATGTGATCAACGGCCAGAAGATGTGGACCAGCCTGATCCAGTACGCCGACTACATATGGCTGGCGGTTCGTACCAATACCGAAGCCAAGAAACACCGGGGCATCTCGGTGCTGATCGTTCCGACCGCGGCCGAGGGCTTCTCCTGGACGCCGGTGCGGACGATGGCCGGCACCACCACCAGCGCCACCTACTACCAGGACGTGCGGGTTCCGGTTGCCAACCGGGTCGGTGAGGAGAACGCCGGCTGGAAGTTGGTCACCAACCAGCTCAATCACGAGCGCGTCGCGCTGGTATCGGCCCAGCCGATCTTCACCGCACTCAACCAGGTTCGGGAGTGGGCGCAGAACACCAAGGATGCCCGTGGTGAACGGCTGATCGACTCCCAGTGGGTGCAGCTGAACCTGGCCCGCGTGCATGCCAATGCTGAGTACCTCAAGCTCTTCAACTGGGAACTTGCCTCGGCCGATGACGTGGCACCGTCGCCCGCGGACGCCTCGGCGGCCAAGGTGTTCGGCACCGAGATGGCCACCGAGGCCTACCGGCTGCTGATGGAGATCCTGGGACCGTCGGCCACGCTGCGCCAGGATTCGCCGGGAGCGCTGCTGCGCGGACGGGTCGAGCGTATGCACCGTTCGTCGCTGATCCTCACCTTCGGTGGCGGTACCAACGAGGTGCAGCGCGACATCATCGGTATGGCCGCTCTCGGTCTGCCCCGCGCCAACCGCTGATCGACCCGACCACAAAGGATCGAAATGGATTTCACCCGAACAGAAGCTGCGCAGGATCTTTCCGGTCTGGTCGCCACCATCGTCGACTCGGTGTGCACACCGCAGCACCAGCGCACGCTCGACGAACTCGATCAGCGGTTCGACAAGACGCTGTGGAGCAAGCTGATCGACGCCGACATCCTCAGCACGGCGGCACCGGAATCAATCGGCGGCGGTGGATTCGGCGTCCTGGAGCAGACCGCCATCCTCACCCCGCTGGGACGTCAGGTGGCCGCGGTGCCGTACCTGGACTCGGTGGTGCTCGGTGCCGGAGTGCTGGCCCGGTTCGGATCACCCGCACTGCAACAGGACTGGGCGGCCCCCGCCGTCGCCGGAGCGAAGATCCTGACCGTCGCCCTGGACGGCGAACTGGGCCAGGGTCCGGTGCAGGCCACCGCCTCAGGCGCCGGCTTCCGGCTGACCGGCACCCGCACCCAGGTACCGTTCGGCCCGATTGCCGACGCGTTCATCGTTGCGGCTGAAACCAATTCCGGCACAAAGGTTTTCCTGGTTGCAGCCAACGATCCGGGCGTCTCGGTCACGTCACTGGAGACCACCGGTCATGGCAGCTCAGCTGAGGTTGACCTGGCCGGAGTTGAAGTAGGCGCCGAGCGGGTGGTCGGTGACGGTGATGCGCTGGCCTGGCTGGTGACCCGGCGCGCTGTCGGCCTGACCGCCTACCAACTCGGGGTGCTGGAGCGATCGCTGGAGTTGACCGCCGAGTACGCCCGCACGCGTGAGCAGTTCGATCGCCCGATCGGAAGCTTCCAGGCGGTCTCGCAGCGACTGGCCGATGACTACATCGACATCAAGGGTCTTCGGCTGACGTTGGAGCAGGCGTCGTGGCGGCTGTCGGAGGATCTGCCCGCCGACAACGAGGTGGCCACGGCGGCCTTCTGGGCGGCCGAAGCCGGCCATCGCGTGGCGCACACCACCGTGCACGTCCACGGTGGGGTGGGAATCGACACCGACCATCAGGTGCACAGATACTTCATCACCGCCAAGCAGACTGAGTTCGCCCTCGGCGGGGCGACGTCACAGTTGCTCATCATCGGCCGCGACCTGGCCGACACCCCTGCCTGAATCAGTGCCGGCCGCGCCGACGGTCACCGAACTGCTGGTGAACCTGGCCGAGGTCGACGATCGTGGCATCCATGCCGACGACGGCTCCTACTCGACGTGGCGCCAGCACGTGCAGGATGCCGCTGATATCGCCGCCATGCTGCGGTCCCGGCTGGATCCCGATAAGCCGCCACACGTCGGGGTCCTACTGGGTAACACTCCGCTGTTCTCCGCCGTGCTGGTGGCGGCCGGCCTGGGCGGCGTGGTGCCGGTCGGACTGAACCCGACCCGACGCGGTGCGGCGCTACGCCGAGATATCACCCACGCCGACTGCCAACTGGTCCTCACCGACAGCGACCCGGATTCCTACGGCGCCGGATTCGCACCCGAAGCCATGGCGATACTCGATGTGGCATCAGCTGTGTGGTCCGAGGAGTTGGCGGGGTTCCGCGGCTCACCGATCACGTTCGCCGACTGCGCATTCGACGATCTGTTCATGCTGATCTTCACCTCCGGCACCAGCGGTGACCCCAAGGCGGTCCGCTGCACGCACGAGAAGGTGGCGGGACCCGGGGTGATGCTGGCCGACCGGTTCGGATTGGGGCACGCGGACACCTGCTACCTGTCGATGCCACTGTTCCACTCCAATGCGGTGATGGCGGGCTGGTCACCGGCGGTCGCGGCGGGAGCGTCGATTGCGTTGCGGCGCAAGTTCTCCGCATCGCAGTTCATTCCCGATGTCCGCCGGTTCGGCGCAACCTACGCCAACTACGTCGGCAAGCCGATGTCCTACATCCTGGCCACACCGCCCAGGGAAGACGATGCCGACAATCCGCTTCGGATCATGTACGGCAACGAGGGTGCGCCTCGAGATCTCAGCCGCTTCGCCGAACGGTTTGGTGTCACCGTTATCGACGGGTTCGGCTCCACCGAGGGTGGAGTCTCGGTGGCACGTACGCCCGATACTCCGGAAAGCTCGCTGGGGCCGATCACCGACGATCTTGCGATCCTCGATGTCGCCACCGGTGATCCGTGCCCGCCCGGCGTGGTCGGCGAACTGGTGAACATCGCCGGCACCGGACAGTTCCGCGGCTACTACAAGGATCCCGAAGCCGAGGCGGAGCGGATGATCGACGGGGCCTACCACAGCGGCGACCTCGCCTACCGCGACGACGCCGGCTACCTGTACTTCGCCGGGCGACTCGGTGACTGGATGCGGGTGGACGGCGAGAACCTCGGCACCGCGCCGATTGAACGCGTGCTGATGCGCTACTCGGGCGTCACCGAGGCAGCGGTGTACGGGATTCCGGACCCGAGTGTCGGCGACCGGGTGATGGCGGCACTGGTCTTTCCAGATGGCGTCGAATTCGACCCTGCTGCGTTCCGGGACTTCCTGGGCCAGCAGGCCGATCTCGGGGGTAAGCAGTGGCCATCGTTCGTGCGGGTGAGTTCGTCACTGCCCCGGACCGAAACCTTCAAGATCATCAAACGCCACCTCGCGGCGGAGGCGCTCGACTGCGACGATCCGGTATTCGAGATACCGCACTAACCGGCCATCGAGGGCATGGCGGCTTCGATCAGGTGCGGACCGGGTGCATCGAACGCCCACTGCAACGCCTCGGCAAGCTCTTCGGCCGTAGCGACCCGGCGGGCCGGCACACCCATGCCTTCGGCGATGTGTACGAAATCCAATGTGGGGGCGGTCAAGTCGAGTAGGGACTCCGCCGCGGGTCCTGGCGGCTCACCGCCGCGCTGTGCACCCACCCGCTGCAGTTCCATCCGCAGGATGTCGTAGGCCCGGTTGGCGTAGACAACGGTGGTGATGTTGAGGCGCTCGCGGGCGTGGCTCCACAGCGCGGAGATGGTGTACATCGCCGAGCCGTCGGATTCCAGACACAGCACCGGCCGGTCCGGGGCGGCGATCGCCGCCCCGAGTGCCACCGGCAGTGCGTATCCGATCGCTCCGCCGGTCAACGTCAACCAATCATGGGCGGGTGCACCCGCCGTGGCGTGCGGCAGCAGGAATCCCGAGGTATTGGCCTCATCGACGACGATCGCCCGGTCTGGCAGCAGCGCCCCGATCACATCCGCTGACGTCTGGATCGTCAGCGGTCCTGACGGCATCGCCGGCCGCGACGGTGCCTCCGTGGCAGCGACGGCGTCGGGCGCGAGCCGCTCAGACAGCGCCCTGAGGGCTACTGCGGCTCCCACGGGTCCGGACAGTGTGTGCACTTCGCAGCCCTCGGGCACCAAATCACTGAGCTTGCCGGGGTAGGCGAAGAATGACACCGGCCAGGCTGCCCCGGCCAGAACCAGATGCTTGATGCCGACCAGTTGCGCAGTCGCAGCCTCGGCGAGGTAGGCGATCCGTTCGATGGCCGGCAGTCCTACACCGCGCTCCAACCGGGCCGGGAATGTCTCACAGAACAGTTTCGCCCCGAAAGTCTGGGCGAGTCGGGCCGCCGCATCAAGACCCGCCGCCCGGGTGGCGTCCCCACCGATCAGGATCGCCGTCGGTTCACCGGACCGCAGCGCCGCCTCCGCCGCTGCGGTGTCTGCAACAGGCTGCGGTGATTGCGCTGCAGCGGTTTTCGCCGCTTCGGCACCCTCGGTCCAGGACACGTCAGCGGGCAGGATCAGCGAGGCGATATGCCGATTCGCGCGTGCCGAGGTGACGGCCTCGAGGGCATCAGTGGCGACATCGGCCACGTCGGCGGTGCGGCGCAGCCACCCGGAGACGGTGCCGGCGACCGAGTCGATATCGGACTCCAGTGGGGCGTCGTACTTCTTGTGGTACGACGCGTGGTCGCCGATCACGACCAGCATCGGCACGTGCGCACGCCGGGCGTTATGCAGGTTGGCCAATCCATTGCCCAAGCCCGGACCGAGATGAAGCAGCACCGCGGCAGGGTCATCGGTCATTCGGGCGTAACCGTCGGCCGCACCGGTGGCGACGCCCTCAAACAGGGTCAGCACACCGCGCATCGCCGGCACGGTGTCCAAGGCCGCGACGAAGTGCATCTCGGAGGTGCCCGGGTTGGCGAAGCAGACGCTTACTCCGTTATCGACAAGAGCGGTCAATAATGCCTGGGCGCCGTTCACCGGTCTGACTGTAGAGCCTCAGTGATCGCGAATACCATCGAGTCGCCGCGTCGCCTCGTCAAAGCCGGACACCAACTCGGCCATGATGTCGGCAACCGGTCGGATCTCATTCATCCGGCCGACGATCTGACCCACCGGCATCGCGACCGTCGTGGGGTCGGCTGACTGGCTCATCCGCTGATGCGCTTCGCTGACGAGAATGTTCTGCAGCGGCATCGGTAGAGCCTGCGGCGCATCCTCAGCATCCCAGGCATCGGTCCATCGGCTTTTGAGCAGGCGAGCCGGCTTGCCGGAGAAGATCTTCCGGCGGACCGTATCGCTGGAGCTGGCGGCCAGCAGTGCCTCCTGAATCACCGATGGACCGGCGGCGCCACGAACACCGAGGTCGTATTCGGCCGCGGTCAAGAACGCCGAGCCCATCCACACACCGGAGGCACCCAGCGCGAGAGCGGCGGCAACCTGTCGCCCGCAGCCGATACCGCCGGCAGCCAGCACCGGCGTCGGCCCCACTACATCGACAACCTCCGGCACCAAAACCATCGACGCGATCTCACCGGTATGCCCGCCGGCTTCGTAACCCTGCGCGACAACGATGTCCACGCCATTGTCGGCGTGCCGGCGGGCGTGGCTGGCGGTTCCGGCCAGCGCGGCGACGGGCACGCCGGCAGCATGCGCCTGGTCGAGCACGTCGGCCGGCGGTGAGCCAAGCGCATTGGCAATCAGGCTGATTCGGTGACCCAGTGCGACGTCGACATGTGACCGGGCAACGGAGTGCAGCCAGCCCAGGACGCCTTCGCTACCCGGTCCGTCACCGGGCAGTGGCGGGATACCGAGGTCGGCCAATGTCTTGGCGACGAAGTCGCGATGCGCCTGGGGAATCAGCTTGTCGATATCGACCGTGGTGCCTTCAGTCGGCACCGTTGCCGGCATCACGATGTCCACGCCGTACGGCAAGCCGAGAGTGTTGTCATCCATCCAACAGAGCACCGACTCGAGCTCGTCGGGGTGGTTGAAGCGCACCGCTCCGAGGACACCCATACCGCCCGCTCGGGTGACCGCCGCCGCCACCTTCTCCGACGGAGTGAACACGAAGATCGGGTACGCGATGCCGAACCGGTCGCACAGTTCGGTGTGCATCAGACCGAACCGGTGTGCTTGGAGTGCACCTCGTCAGCAGGGCGCTCTTCGGTCTGCTCCTTAGCCCACTTGTAGTCGGGCTTGCCGGCCGGCGAGCGCTTCACTTCATCGACGATCCACAGACTCCGCGGCACCTTGTAGCCGGCAATGTCCCGGCGCACGAATGCGTCCAACTCCGCCAGTGTCGGATGGGTACCCTTACGAGGCGCGACGACCGCCGCAACGTGCTGGCCGAACCGCGGATCCGGAACACCGACGACGAGGGCGTCGAACACGTCGGGGTGGCCCTTCAACGCTCCCTCGACCTCCTCGGGGTAGATCTTCTCCCCACCGCTGTTGATCGACACTGAGCCTCGGCCCAGCATCGTCACCGTGCCGTCCGCCTCGACCTGGGCGTAATCACCCGGGATCGCGTAGCGCACCCCGTTGATGGTGCGGAAGGTCTCAGCGGTCTTCTTCTCGTCCTTGAAGTAACCGAGGGGAATATTGCCGCGCTTGGCCAGGATGCCGCGCACTCCCGAGCCCGGCACCACCTCATTGCCGTCATCGTCGAGAACAACCGTCCTCTTGTCGATGGTGACCCGCGGACCTCCGCCGCCGCTCTGTCCCTTTGCCACGACACTGGTACCGCCGAACCCGGTTTCCGAGGACCCGATCGAGTCGGTGATCACCCGATTGGGCAGCAGCTCCAGGAAGCGTTCCTTGAGGCTTGGCGAGAACAGCGCCGCGGTGCTGGACAACAGAAACAGCGACGAGAGGTCGCGTTCTGAGCTTTCCAGCGCGTCGAGTAACGGACGGGCCATGGCGTCGCCGGTGAAGAACAGCAGGTTCACCCTGTGGTGCTCGATGGCTTGCCACACATCTTCGGCATCGAATTCCGGTGATAGCACCACGGTCCCGCCGGTGAACAGTGCCATCCAGGTAGCCGATTGGGTGGCTCCGTGGATCATCGGGGGAATCGGGAAGCGGATCATGGGTGGTCCGGCGGCGGCCTGCTTGGCGTGGTCGTA
>NZ_JAEMSG010000072.1 GCF_016462945.1 Mycolicibacterium sp.
AGCTGGGGCGGCGCCCGTCGCGGCGTGATCCGGCTGGCCGACTCCGTCAAGCCGAGCAGCGCCGAGGCCATTGCCGAACTCAGGGCGATGGGCATCACCCCGATGTTGTTGACCGGAGATAACCAAGCCGTGGCCGCCCGGGTGGCCGCTGAGGTCGGCATCGCCGCCGAGGATGTGATTGCGGGTGTGCTGCCGTCGCAGAAGGCCGACGCCATCAGCGCGCTGCAGGCCCGCGGCCGCCGGGTGGCCATGGTCGGTGACGGGGTCAACGACTCGGTGGCGCTGGCCACCGCCGATATCGGGATGGCGATGGGCACCGGCTCCGACGCGGCGATCGAGGCCGGCGACATCACGCTGGTGCGCGGCGACCTGCGGACGGTCCCGACCGCGCTTCGGCTGTCGGGGCGCACGTTGCGGATCATCAAGCAGAACCTGTTCTGGGCGTTCGGTTACAACGCCGCGGCTATTCCGCTGGCCGCGCTGGGACTGCTGAACCCGATGATCGCCGGCGCGGCGATGGCGGTCTCCTCGGTTCTGGTGGTGGCGAACAGTCTGCGGCTCAAGCGGTTCCACTGAACCTCGCCCGTTACAGGAACTACACCCTGTAGTTGACCGCGGCGCACCGACTGGAACACTGGTTCCCATGACCGGGCAGGCAGCACCCACGACCGCGTCGGCGAAACTGTTCGCCGAGGCCTGCGGGGTGATCCCGGGCGGGGTCAACTCCCCGGTGCGGGCGTTCAACTCCGTCGGTGGCACGCCCCGCTACATCACCTCGGCGAAAGGCTGCTGGCTCACCGACGCCGACGGCAACCGCTACGTCGACCTGATCTGCTCCTGGGGGCCGATGATTCTCGGCCACGCCCACCCGGCGGTGGTGGAGGCCGTGCAGCGGACGGCAGCCGACGGGTTGTCATTCGGCGCCCCGACGGCCGGGGAAACCGAACTGGCCGCCGAGATCATCGCCCGGGTCGCCCCGGTGCAGCGGGTCCGACTGGTGAACTCCGGTACCGAGGCCACCATGAGCGCCGTGCGCCTGGCCCGCGGTTTCACCGGACGGGCCAAGATCGTCAAGTTCTCCGGCTGCTACCACGGCCACGTCGACGCCCTGCTGGCCGACGCCGGCTCCGGGGTGGCGACCCTCGGGCTGCCCTCATCGCCGGGGGTCACCGGTGCCACCGCTGCCGATACCATCGTCTTGCCCTACAACGACGTCGCTGCCGTGGAGGAGGCCTTCGCCGCCCTCGGCGACACCATCGCCGCGGTCATCACCGAGGCTGCACCGGGAAATATGGGTGCCGTCGCGCCGCTTCCCGGATACAACGCCGCACTGCGCCGGATCACCGCGCAGTACGGCGCGCTGCTGATCGTCGATGAGGTGATGACCGGCTTCCGGATCAGCCGATCCGGTTGGTACGGAATCGATCCGGTGGACGCCGACCTGTTCACCTTTGGCAAGGTGATGAGCGGAGGCCTGCCGGCTGCTGCCTTCGGTGGACGCACCGATGTGATGGAACGCCTCGCTCCGCTCGGACCGGTATACCAGGCGGGCACGCTCTCGGGAAATCCGGTCGCGGTGGCCGCCGGTCTGGCCACTCTGCGCCACGCCGACGATGCGGTGTACGCCGCGTTGGACGCCAATGCCGACCGGTTGAGTGGCTTGCTGGCCGGGGCGCTGACCGATGCCGGTGTGACGCATCAGGTTTCGCGGGCCGGTAACTTCCTGTCGGTATTCTTCGCCGAGGAACCCGTGCGCGACTTCGCCGCGGCCCGCGCGAGTGACACCTGGCGATTCCCGGCGTTCTTCCACTCACTTCTGGACGCCGGGGTGTACCCGCCGCCGAGTGCCTTCGAAGCCTGGTTCGTCTCCGCCGCCCTCGACGACGATGCCTTCGAGCACATCGCGGACGCACTGCCGGCGGCGGCGCGTGCGGCAGCCGAAGCGAGGCCGGTATGAGAACCACGGTGCACGTGATGCGCCACGGCGAAGTGCACAACCCGGATAAGATCCTCTATGGGCGCAAGCCGGGCTTCCATCTGTCCGAGCGTGGCAAGGCCCAAGCTCAGGCAGTCGCCGACGCTCTCGCCGGTCGCGACATCGTCGCGGTCGTCGCCTCGCCACTGGAGCGTGCCCAGCAGACCGCGGCTCCGATCGCCGGACACCACGGACTGACCATCGGCACCGACGGTGACCTCATCGAGTCCGAGAACATCTTCGAAGGTCAGCGTGTCTCACCCGGTGACGGTGCCCTGCGTGACCCGCGCAACTGGAAGTATCTGGTCAACCCGCTGCGACCGTCCTGGGGTGAGCCCTACAAGCAGGTTGCCGCAAGGATGCGCCGGGCAGTCAGCGAGGCCCGGATGTTGGGCATCGGACACGAGGTGGTCTGCGTCAGCCACCAACTGCCGGTGGAGATTCTGCGTCGTTCGATGCTCGGCCATCACCTACCGCACGACCCGCGCAAACGGATGTGCGACCTCGCCTCGCTGAACACCTTCGTGTTCGATGGCGACGAACTCGTGGACTGGAACTACTGGGAGCCGGCGGGAGAGTGAAGCGCTTCATCGCGAACGCGCTCATCGCGACGGCTGCGATGACATTGGTGGCCGGCTGCTCCACCGGCGATGACGCCGTCGCCCAGGGCGGAACCTTCGAGTTCGTCGCCCCGGGCGGCAAGACCGACATCACCTACGACCCGCCGCAGAGCCGCGGCGAACCGGGAATCGTGTCGGGACCCGATCTGATGGACACCGCACGCACCATCTCGCTGAACGACTTCACCGGCAAGGTGGTGGTGATCAATATCTGGGGGCAATGGTGCGGGCCGTGCCGCTCCGAGATCACCCAGTTGCAGAAGGTCTACGACGCCACCCGCGACCAGGGTGTGGCGTTTCTGGGAATCGACGTCCGCGATAACGATATCGACGCGCCCCGGGATTTCATCACCGACCGCAAGATCACCTTCCCTTCGATCTATGACCCGGCCATGCGCACCATGATCGCCTTCGGCGGGAAGTACCCCACCACCGTGATTCCCTCGACGGTGGTGCTGGACCGCGCTCACCGGGTCGCCGCGGTGTTTCTGCGCGAACTGCTCGCCGAGGATCTGCTGCCGGTGATACAGCGACTGGCAGCCGAGCGGTGACCGGTCTCGCCGAGACAGCCGCCGCCGGCCCACTGCTGGTGGCGCTGGGACTCTGCGTGCTGGCCGGCCTGGTGTCATTCGCCTCGCCGTGCGTGGTGCCGCTGGTTCCCGGTTATCTGTCCTACCTCGCGGCCGTGGTTGGCGTCGACGACGGTGGGGAAGGGGCCGACGCGTCGCGGCGCTGGCGGGTCGTCGGATCTGCAGCGTTGTTCGTCGCCGGATTCACCGCGGTCTTCGTCCTGGGCACCGTCGCCGTACTTGGTATGACGACCACGCTGATCACCAATCAGCTTGTGCTGCAACGTATCGGTGGCATCGTGACCATTATCATGGGCCTGGTCTTCATCGGGTTCATCCCGGCACTGCAGCGACAAGCCCGGTTCACCCCGCGCCGGCTGGCCGGTGTGGCCGGCGCACCCCTGCTCGGTGCGGTGTTCGCGCTCGGCTGGACGCCGTGCCTGGGGCCGACACTGACCGGTGTCATCGCGGTTGCTTCGGCCACCGATGGTGCCAGCGTCGCACGCGGTGTGGCCCTGGTGATTGCCTACTGCCTGGGTCTGGGCATTCCATTCATCGCGCTGGCGGTGGGTTCAGGCTGGGCGGTCGGGGCCTTCGGTTGGCTGCGCGACCATACCCGCGCCATTCAGATTTTCGGTGGCATCCTGCTCATTGCCGTCGGACTGGCCCTGGTGACCGGGGCGTGGAATGACTTCATCTCGTGGATCCGCGACGCGTTCGTCAGCGACGTGAGGCTGCCGATTTGAACACCGGTGTTGTGAAAACCCTTCTCGCCTATGTGCGTAACACCTGGCGCGCGCTGACCTCCATGGGCACCGCGCTAGCGCTGCTCTTCCTGCTCGCCCTGGGCGCGGTACCCGGCGCGCTGCTACCGCAACGCAGCCTCAATGAATCGAAGGTGCAGCAGTACATCGTCGAGCACCCCACCATCGGGCCGTGGCTGGACCGCCTCCAGTTGTTCGACGTGTTCTCCAGTTTCTGGTTCACGGCCATCTACGTGCTGTTGTTCATCTCGCTGGTGGGTTGTTTGACGCCGCGGACCATCGAGCACATGCGCAGCCTGCGCGCCGTGCCGGTGGCGGCCCCGCGCAACCTGAGTCGACTGCCCAAGCACGCCGATGTGAGCGTCGCGGGTACAGCCGAATCGGTCGCCGCGCACATCAACGTGCGCCTGCGCGGCTGGCGGCGGGTCACCCGCCAGGTTGACGGCGTTACCGAGATCTCGGCCGAGAAGGGCTATCTGCGCGAGTTCGGCAATATTGTCTTTCACTTCTCGCTGCTCGGCCTCCTGGTCGCCGTCGCACTCGGCAAGCTGTTCGGCTATGAGGGCAACGTCATCGTCATCGCCAACGGCGGCCCCGGCTTCTGCTCGGCATCGCCGGCGGCATTCGATTCGTTCCGCGCCGGTAACAGTGTCGACGGAACCTCGCTCTACCCGATGTGTGTACGGGTCAACGACTTTCAGGCTCGCTATCTGCCGAACGGCCAGGCCACCGCATTCGCCTCGAATATCGACTACCAGGCCGGACCCGATCTCACCTCGAACACCTGGCAGCCCTACCGGCTGGAGGTCAACCACCCGCTGCGTATCGGCGGCGATCGGGTCTACCTGCAGGGCCACGGTTACGCGCCGAGGTTCACCGTCACATTTCCGGACGGCCAGAAGCGCACCCAGACCATCCAGTGGCGCCCGGATGACCCGCTCACCCTGTTGTCGTCGGGCGTGATGCGCATCGACCCGCCGGCCGGGCTGTATCCGCCGGATCAGCGGCGCAAGCACCAGCTCGCCATCATGGGGCTGTTCGCGCCGACCCAGCAGATGGACGGAAAGCTGCTGTCGTCGAGTTTCCCGACGCTCAAAGACCCCGCGGTCGCGATCGATATCTACCGCGGTGACGCCGGACTGGACAGCGGGCGGCCGCAGTCGCTGTTCACCCTGGATCACCGACTCCTCGAGCAGAAGCGCTTGACCAAGGTCAAGCGCACCAATCTCACCCTCGGCCAACAGGTACGTCTGGACGACGGCACCGTGGTGCGTTTCGACGGGGCGACCCCGTTCGTCAATCTCCAGGTCTCGCACGACCCCGGCCAGGCGTGGGTCCTGGTGTCGGCGATGGCGATGATGGCGGGCCTGCTGGTCTCCCTGATCGTGCGCCGCCGCCGGGTGTGGGCTCGGATCATCCCCGGCGGCCCAGGTACGGTGGGAGTCGAGTTGGGCGGACTGGCCCGTACCGATAATTCCGGGTGGGGCGGCGAGTTCGACAAGCTTGCCCATCGAGTTGCGGAGGGTTCGTGAACACCGAGCACATCGACGTCGGCCTGGCCCGGTACTCGGATTGGGCGTTCACCGCCTCAGTCGTGGTCCTTGTACTGGCAATGATGTTGCTCGCTGCCGAACTCGCGTCCAGTCGCGGGCGTCGGGTCGAACAGCGCGAACTTGTGACCGTCGGGGGAGTAGCCGCAGATGCCGATCGGCCCGGTGTCGTGGTCGAGATGCCGGCACCCGCGCTCGCGGACCGCTCCGGCAAGGCGGGTCTGGCACTGGTCTACCTCGGCATTGCGCTGTTATTCGGTTGCATCGTGCTGCGCGGGCTGGCCACCACCCGGGCGCCCTGGGGCAACATGTACGAGTTCATCAACCTGACCAGCTTCTGCGGTCTGGTCGCGGCCGCGGTGGTGCTGCGCAGGCCGCAGTTCCGCGCGCTATGGGTGTTCGTTCTGGTGCCGGTGCTGATCCTGCTCACGGTGTCAGGAAAGTGGCTCTACACCAATGCGGCGCCGGTGATGCCCGCACTGCAGTCCTACTGGCTGCCGATCCACGTCTCGGTGGTCAGCCTTGGCTCCGGAGTCTTCCTGGTGGCCGGCGTGGCCAGCATCCTGTTCCTGTTGAAGATGTCGCGGTTCGGGGATGCCGGCGATCAGCCCGATATCGCCGGTCCGACGGCTCCGGAAGGGACGCTGGCACGCATCGTCTCACGCCTGCCCGACGCCCAGTCGCTGGACCGGATCGCCTACCGCACAACCATCTTTGCGTTCCCGGTGTTCGGTTTCGGGGTCATCTTCGGCGCCATCTGGGCTGAGGAGGCATGGGGACGCTACTGGGGCTGGGATCCCAAGGAAACGCTGTCGTTCATCGCGTGGGTGATCTACGCGGCCTATCTGCACGCGCGGTCGACGGCGGGCTGGCGGGACAGAAGGGCGGCGTGGATCAACGTGGCCGGTTTCGTGGCGATGGTATTCAACCTGTTCTTCATCAACCTGGTAACCGTGGGCCTGCACTCCTACGCCGGAGTGACCTAGCGCTTGTCGCCTCCGTCGAGCTTCCACAGGAACTCCGGGTCGTCATCGGGGCCGATGACGCGCGGCGTCGACCGGTGAGCGTGCGCGCGAGCCGACCGCAGCCCGACGTAGACCAGCGTCGCAATGGCAAGGATGAGCAGCAGATAGAGCACAAAAACCTCCTTGGTCCGAATATACGCGCGTCGGTAGGCTCGGCGTCGTGACGGATGACGAGACAGCCGGCAGCGCCGGCCGCATGGTCGGTGACGTGGTCATTTACACGCTGGCCCGACTTGGATTGGTGGCGGCGCTCACGGCAGCCATCTTCTTCGCGGCGCGACTGATCGGCATCCAGGAGTTCCCACTTGTCATCGCCATGCTGTTCGCGATCGTGATCTCGCTGCCGCTGGGCATCTGGCTGCTGGCCCCGCTGCGCCGACGCGCCACCGCGGGTATCGCCGAAGTCGATGAGCGCCGCCGCCGTGACCGCGAGCACTTGCAGGCCAGGTTGCGCGGGGATGATCCGCCGCAGTAGGTCAGCCCCGGGCGGAGAACGCCAATGCGGCCGCCACCGCGACCGACCACACCAACATCGTCAGTCCGGTGTCGCGCAACACCGGGATGAGTTCACGTCCGCCCCGGCCCCCCCGCACCGGTCCGGCCGCCCGCAGCGCCAGTGGCGCGGCGAGCAAACCGAGCCCGCACCACGGCGTGGCCCGCATCAGAACTAACGTGAGAATTCCTGCCAGCGCCACCAGTGACTGATAGAACACCCGGGTTCGGCCATCACCCAGCCGCACCGCGAGTGTCATCTTGCCGGCCACCGCATCGGTCGGGATATCGCGGAGGTTGTTGGCCACCAACACCGCCGACGACAGTGCGCCGGTCGCCACCGCCAGCGTCACGCCGACGAGGTCGATCCGGTGTGCCTGGGTGTACTGCGTGCCCAACACCGCGACCAACCCGAAGAAGACGAACACCGCAACCTCGCCGAATCCGGCGTAGCCGTACGGTCGCGAGCCTCCGGTGTACAACCAGGCGCCCGCGATACACGCCGCACCGACTGCGATCAGCCAGGGTGCGGTCAGGATCGCCAGGGTCACGCCGGCGACGGCGGCTGTCGCGAGGCTGATGATCGCTGCGGTCAGCACGGCACGGGGGGCGGCGACCTTCGATCCGACCAGCCGAAGCGGCCCGGCCCGCTCATCGTCGGTGCCGCGGATCCCGTCGGAGTAATCGTTGGCGTAGTTCACCCCGACGATCAGTGCCACCGAAACTGCCAGTGCCAGCAGTGCCTTCCACCAGACGGCGCTGTTCAGCCAGGCTGCCGCACCGGTACCGGCGATCACCGGTGCGATCGCGTTGGGCAGGGTGCGCGGGCGCGCGCCCTCGATCCACTGGGCGATGCTGGCCATCAGTGCCCGGCCAACTGCAGGACGAGGTTGATGGTGCTCGCCAGCACGATCGCGCCCAGCATGAACGAGACCATTCCCTGGGCCAGTACCGATCCGCGCATGGACCGGCTGGCCAGGTCGGTGTCTGACACCTGATAGGTCATGCCCACGGTGAAGGCCAGATAGGCGAAGTCGAGAAAACGTGGACGGTAGCCGTCCTGGTGGAAGCTGATGGCGTTCGGATCATCACCCAGGTAGTACAGCTGGGCGTAGCGCAGCATGAAGGTGGTGTGGACGGCAAACCAGGCTGCGACGACACTGAGGATGCCGACGGCCGCCTCGCCCAGATGCCGTTCCGGGCCCGCGCCGACCAGCAGGTAGCCCACGCCGGTCAGGCTGGCGACACTGGAGATCAGAATGATCAGGTGTGACACCGTCGGCGTGCCGTCCTGATGCCGTTGCCTGACGTGCGCCTCGGTCTGGGCACCGTCCAACGGTGCCACGACGAACCATGTCGCGGCCAGGTAGACGGTTGCCGCGATGATCCAGCCGACCGCAGGCGAGTAGTGCCACTCGTTGCGCATCGTGCCGGTCAATACGGCGGCCAGCACCCCCAGTGCCGTCGCGATACCCATCCGGACCATGGCGGTGAGCCTAGTGGGCCGGGGGCGCATACTGGGTCGCGTGAAATTAGAGATCTGTGACCAGTACGGCATCGACTTCCCACTGTTCGCCTTCAGCCACTGCCGCGACGTTGTCGCCGCTGTGAGCAATGCCGGCGGGTTCGGAGTTCTCGGCGGTGTGGCGTTCACGCCCGAGCAACTCGAGCAGGAGTTGTGCTGGATTGACGAACATGTCAGCGGCAAGCCCTACGGCGTGGACATCATCGTGCCGGCCAAGTTCGAGGGCAAGGGCGAGAACCTGACGGCCGGCCAGCTCGCCGATCGCATTCCGGAGGACTACCGGACATTCATCAGCGAACTGCTGAGCGAGCACGACATCCCGATCGAAGAGGTGCGCATCGCCTCCTCGGCGCTCTCCGGTGATACCGGTCAGAACCTGCTCGAGGTGTCGCTGAATCACCCGATCAAGCTGATGGCCAATGCACTCGGCGTGCCGCCGGACTACATGATCACCGCCGGTAAGGAACGCGGCATCCCGGTCGCCGCGCTCGTCGGTGCCAAAGAGCACGCGATCAAGCAGGTGCACGCCGGTGTCGATCTGATCGTTGCTCAGGGCACCGAGGCCGGTGGTCATTGCGGCGAGGTGACGACGATGGTGCTCATCCCCGAGGTTCTTGAAGCCATCGCCGATATCCCCGGCGGGCGCGAGACCCCGGTACTGGCGGCGGGTGGGATCGTGACCGGCCGACAGATGGCGGCCACCGTCGCCCTCGGCGCCGCCGGAGCATGGACCGGTTCGGTATGGCTGACCACGGAGGAGGCCGAGACCGCGCCGTACACCAAGCAGAAGATGCTGGCGGCCAGTTCGCGAGACACCATCCGCTCGGCGGGTCGCACCGGAAAGCCGTCCCGGCAGCTGGTTTCGGACTGGACCAACGCATGGGCACCGAATAAGGGCGGCCGTGCGCCGCTGCCATTGCCGCTGCAGGCCATGATCGCCGAGCCGGCCCTGCGCCGCATCGACAAGCTCGCGCAGAACGGGCATCCGGGTGCCCAGGCGCTGTCCACCTATTGGGTCGGCCAGGGTGTGGGCCTGATGAACAAGATCAAACCCGCCCGCGAGGTGGTGCTGGAGTTCATCGAGGACTATCTGAATGCTGCAGACAGGTTGAATCGGTCGATCGAGGACTGACGGACCGGCACTAAGCCGCTAGTCGGCTGCCAACGGCAGCCGCACTTCGAACCGCGCGCCGTTGGCCAGGTTGTGCGCTGACAGCGTGCCGCGATGCGCCCGCACCAGTCCGGCGGCGATCGCCAAACCAAGCCCGGATCCACTCGGCAGGGACGAATCCGACCGTGGCACGCGGTGATTCGATCCCCGGTAGGCGACATCGAACACCCGCGGCAGGTCGTCGGCGTCGATTCCGACGCCGGTGTCGTCGACCCGGGCCCAGGCTCCGTTCTCGTCGGCGCCAATCGCCAGCGTCACCGAGCCCCCGGCCGGGGTGTGGGCGATCGCATTGGCCACCAGGTTGGACAGCACCCGCACCAGTGCGCGATCACTGCCGATCACCCGTACCGGTTTGGACGGTAGGTCGACCTGGAGCACCACCCCGGATCGCTCGGCAGCGATGCGGTGGGCGGTCAACACATCATCGACGACCTCGTCGAGTGCGACCCGATCGTAGGGTGCATTGACCGCACCCGCGTTGATCTTCGCCATCTCGAACAGGTCGTCGACCATCTCGGAGAGCCGAATGGTTTCCTGCTCAATGGTTTTCGCCTGCGTCCGAACCTCGTCGTCGTTGAATACGCCATCGGCGATCGCCTCCGACAGGGCTCGAATCCCAGCCAGGGGTGTGCGCAGATCGTGACTGACAAATGCGACCAGCTGTCGGCGAGACTGCTCGGCTACCCGTTCGGCGTCCTGGATCTCCCTCTCCCACACCGTTCGTCGCGCCTGGTACCGAGCCAGCATCACCGCGGCCGGCAACGTCACCACCGCCACGATCACCAGCACCACGGCAATCGTCTGAAAGGTGCTGTCGGTCATGAACCGGCTCGCGGCAAATACCCCGGCGAAGGTGGCCAGGGTCGGGATCAGCACCAGTGCCACCATGCTGACGGTCAGCGACCACGACCGCGCCAGCCGGATGATCAATCCGCCGATGAGCACCACCGGTAGCGAGAAGCCCAGTGCCAGTAAGGCGATCTGGGTCAGGTCATGCCGAGGCACGGTCACCGCCGTCGGCTTCACCCCGCCACAGGTATCCACGACCCCACACCGTCTGTACGCGATGGTGCTCACCGAGCTTGGACCGCAACCGCTTCACATGCACCGTCACCGTGGAGAGGTCACCGAAGTCCCAGTTCCACACCTTCTTCAGAAGTTCTTCCCGGGAGAAGACGACGTCGGTATGGGTGATGAAGAACAGCAGCAGGTCGAACTCGCGGTTGGTCAGACCGACCGGCTGCCCGCTTACGACTACTGCCCGTGCCGCTGTCGAGACCTTCAGATCCCCCATGGTGATCTCCAGCGGCACCGTCGACGCCGGGGCCGGAGCGCGGCGGAGCACCGAGCGCACCCGCAGAGCCAGTTCCCGCGGGCTGAACGGCTTGGTGAGGTAGTCGTCGGCGCCGGCCTCAAGTCCGGCGATCCGGTCGTCCTCCTCGCTGAGTGCCGTCAGCAGGATCACCGGGACCGTGTAGTCGCCGCCCTGGCGCAACGTTCGGCACAGTGACAGCCCGTTGGGGCCCGGCATCATCACATCAAGTACCGCCACGTCGATCCGTTCAGTGCCCAGCACCCGCAATGCCTCGGTACCGTCGCCGACGACTCGAACCTCGTGGCCGTCGCGTTCGAGGTAGCGGCGCACGATATCGCGCACCACGACGTCGTCGTCGGCAATCAGAACACGGGACGGCATAACACGAGCCTAGTGCTGATAAGCCGCTACCTGCTGCGACGTCACCGTTTCGTCATTGCGGACGATGCTGCAATGACGCTGCCGCGATGTCGATCCTCACCAGCCGTAGGTCCCCGGCGCATCGCGTGGGGAGTAACGCTCGCGCAGCGCCCGACGGTCGATCTTGCCGATTCCGTACCGCGGCAGTTCGTCGACGACATGCACTTCGCGCGGTGCGGCGGTCGGATCGAGTGTCAGCGCCAAGAACTCTCTGAGCTCCTCCAGCGTCGGCCACGGCGCCGCGGACTGGGCTACCACCGCGGCTACCACGCGTTGGCCCAGTCGATCGTCGGCCACGCCGAAGACGGCACAGTCGGCCACTGCGGGATGGCGGGACAGCGCCGCCTCCACCTGAGCCGGCATGACTGTCAGTCCGCCGGTGCTGATGGCGTCATCGGCGCGGCCGAGTACCGATAGTCGACCCGAATCATTAACGATGCCAATATCATTGGTGTGGAACCAGCCCGGCTCGTCAAAGGGGTTGGGGTCCGCGGGATTTCGGTATCCCTTGGCCAGGGTGGTGCCGCCTATCGTGATGCGACCGGTTCCGCCCTCGCCGGGATCGTCGATCCGCACCTCCACACCGTCCAGTGGCAGCCCGTCGTAGACGCAGCCGCCGGCGGTCTCGCTGGAGCCGTAGGTACGCACCACCGTGATGCCGGCCTCGGCCGCACCATCGAGCATGGTTGCCGGAGCCGGTCCGCCGCCGAGCAGCACCGCGTCTAACTCGGCCAGCGCCGCGCTGGCATTCGGATCGCGCAGGGCTTTCGCCAACTGATTGGATACCAGCGAGGTGTAACGCCGTCCGGAGCCCAATTGTGCTACCGCTCTGGGTAATTTGGCGATATCAAAACCTTCTGAGAGGTCGAGTTCCACCGGCACCGTCCCGGCCAGAACACAGCGAACGAGCACCTGCATGCCGGCGATGTGGTGGGCCGGCAGGGCCAGCAGCCAGTTCCCCGCTCCGCCAAGTCGGTCATGCGTGGCCGAGGCGCCGGCGATCAGGGCGGCCGGGGTGAGCATCGCGCCCCTGGGTGTGCCGGTGGTGCCGGACGTGGCGATGACTAATGCGATCTCGTCGTCGATCTCTTCCCCGATGCGCAATGACCTTGTGAGCAGCTCACTTTCGCGCAGATCGCCGGCGGGAATGGGGACCATGGGACTGTCCTGACCATCCAGCACACCCTCCAGGGCTGCCAGCAGTGACAGCGCCGACGGGCCCGGCGGGATAGCGAGCGCGCGCAGGGTGGCTATTCGGCGTCCTCGGTGTCGCGCGGATCGTCCAGTGGCCAGCCGTGCGCCACCAACTTCTCCCGGACCCGTTCCACGTCGGCGGGTGCGGGCACCTCATCGGTGATGAGCATGATCTCGGCCCCGATATCGGCGAAGTCGGGTTCCGACATTCGCATCAGTTGGCCCGCGACGAGAAGCACCTCGTCCTTGGTCAGACGCCGCGACAGCAGGGCGAGGATCGGCAGGTAGTCATTCTCCGGAACTCCGGTCGGGTATCCGGAGCGCAGCCAGGTGACGACGGTGTTGAGGAATCGGTTCACAGCAGCGCCTCCGGATTGTCTCGCTAATCGTAGGGCGTTGGACGCGCAGGAGCGGATCTGGCGAGTTATTTCCCGGTCCGCCCCGGACGGGAACCCAGCGGATACGAATAGTGAACGGCAGATGAACACCTGAGTGATTCCAGTAAACTTGCTGATCACCGAGTTGTTGCCAGTCGGACAAAAATTGGACTAAACGCCGCGCCGAGGGGCAAACTACACACGAGTCCCCAGCCCCAGGACAAGGAGTACGTGTGAGCGCAGAGATGATCATTTTGGTGATCCTGATCGCTACGGCATTGGCGTTCGACTTCACCAACGGATTCCACGACACCGGAAACGCCATGGCTACCTCCATTGCGACGGGAGCGCTCAAACCCAAGACCGCGGTCCTGCTTGCCGGTGTGCTGAACCTGGTCGGCGCCTTCCTTTCGGTCGAGGTCGCGGTCACTGTCACCACCTCGGTGTTGAAGGTGCAGAACCCTAAAACCGGAGCACTACTGCCCGGCATCGATGCCTCGACCGGGTTGACGATCATCTTTGCCGGCCTCATCGGCGGCATCCTGTGGAACCTGCTCACCTGGCTGTTCGGCATCCCCTCCAGCTCCTCGCACGCACTCTTCGGCGGTCTGATCGGTGCCGGACTGGCTGCGCTGGGCACCGCGGGCGTCAACTGGAGCGGCGTCACCCAGAAGGTGCTGATTCCTGCCGTGGCCGCCCCACTGATCGCCGGCCTGGTCGCCGCCTGCGGCACCTGGCTGGTGTACCGGATTACCCGAAAGGTGCTGCACAAGCGCCGCGAGACAGGCTTCCGCTGGGGCCAGATCGCGACGGCATCCTTGGTCGCGCTCGCGCACGGCACCAACGACGCACAGAAGACCATGGGTGTCATCGCGCTGGCGCTCATTACCACCGGACACCTCACCGGTGACGTCAAGAACGACGGCCTGCCCTTCTGGATCATCTTCAGCTGCGCACTGGCTATCGGCCTGGGCACCTATCTCGGCGGCTGGCGGGTGATCCGCACCCTGGGTAAGGGCCTGGTGGAGATCGAGTCGCCACAGGGCCTCGCCGCTGAGGCCTCATCGGCGGCCATCATCCTCAGCTCGAGCGCGGCCGGGATGGCGCTGTCCACCACCCACGTCGCCACCGGATCGATCCTGGGCAGCGGTGTCGGCAAGCCGGGTGCCGAGGTGCGCTGGGCGGTCGCGGGCCGGATGGCGGTGGCCTGGCTGGTCACCCTGCCGGCGGCCGCTCTCGTCGGCGCCCTGTCGTATTGGCTGTCGGACGTTGTCAAATCTCTCTCCGGTTCGCAGCTTGCCGGCGACGGGCTGATCTTCTTGATTTTGGTTGGGCTGTCGTTCTACATGTGGTGGCGTGCCTCGAAGCAGAAGGTCGACAGCAGCAATGTCAACGCGGACTGGGATACCTCGACGAACTCGGTGGTGCCCGCCGAGGTGCGCGAGGCGAGTGCAGCCGGCAAGACCAGCCCCAAGATCAAGACCTCGACCTCGGTCTGATCGCCCGAACGAGCAAAGGATTCAGTGATGCATTACCTGGAAAGCATCGGCATGGTGCTCCTGGTGGGCCTGCTTCTCGGTGCGGGCCTGCCGGCCATCTTCGCCACCGGAATGTTGGCCTACTCCCATGGCGCAGGCGGTGAAGAAGCTGACCACCTCATTCACAAGCCGAACCCGGTCCTGAAGTACCTGGGCATTCTGCTGTTCGTATTCGTGGCGTTCGTGATCGTGACCGCGGTGGCCTGGATCACCCGGTCGACGATCATCCACCACTTCGGTATCGACCTCTTCCCGATGTTTCCCAAGAAGTGAGTTTGCGATGACAACTGTGGACGGCACTCCAGGTTTTGGCGCGAACGTTTTGGAATGGCTGCACGAGGGCTACCCGCAGGGCGTGCCGCCGAAGGACTACTTCCCACTGCTGGCCCTGCTGCTGCGCAATCTGAGCGAGGAAGAGGTCGTTAAAGCGGCCCAGACGGTGCTGAAGCAAAGCGATGGCGACGCCCCTGTGACGGCACAGGAGATCCGCGACGCGATTCGCGACGTGATCACGAAGGAACCCAACCCCGAAGAGATCAACCAGGTCGCCGGTCGGCTGGCCTCGGTGG
>NZ_JAEMSG010000168.1 GCF_016462945.1 Mycolicibacterium sp.
ATTCCCGATCCCGCTCCGGTGACCACTGCCACTTTGCCGGCGAATCCCTGCATGAATACTCCCTGTTGACGGGTGTCGAGCGGGTTCAGGGTAGCAAGCGGAGATTCCCGCCCGTAACGCCCGCGGACCGCAACACGATGTGGTCATCATGAAGTTCGGTCGTATTTCGCGTGCCGGTTCGCTGGTGGTGGCCGCCGGGATCTCGGCCGGGGTGTTCGCCGCGCCGGCCGGCGCCGACAGCAACGGCGACGTCAATGATTTCCTGTCCACCCTCGACGGCCTCGGTATCACCAATATGGCGTCTGGTGACGCGGTGGCGCTGGGGCAGTCGCTATGCCCGATGCTGGCGGATCGCGGTCAGAACACCGCCGATATCGTCGGGAAGGTGTCCGACACCATCGGGCGTCCGCTCGGGCCGGCCACCATGTTCACCGGGATGGCCATCTCGTTCCTCTGCCCGAAAGCGGTCGGCAACGTCGCGGACACCCTGACCAACGGCAAGCCCCTGCTGCCGCTGTTCGGCTGAGCTCGGCGCGGGTTCCGCGCCACGGCCGGGTCGTAGGGTGCGACTTCCGCGAGCGTGCGCTTCGGTCGCGCGATTGCGGCGCGTCACCGTACCGACACGCACGCTCGCCGGATCAGCCGAACGCCTCGCGCCGGTCTGATGCTCCTCGTCGTTCGTCTGCGGCGCTAGCGCGCCTCAGCCGAACGCCTCGTCGAGGATCTCCTGCTGCTCGACGGCGTGCACCTTCGACGAGCCTGACGACGGCGCCGACATCGCGCGCCTCGAGATCCGCTTGATTCCGCTCAGCTTGTCGGGCAAGAGCTCCGGCAGAGTCAGGCCGAACGTCGGCCAGGCACCCTGATTCGCCGGCTCCTCCTGCACCCAGAAGAACTCGTGCGCGTTCGGGTACTGATCCAGGGTGACGGCCAACCGGCGCTTGGGCAGCGGCGCAAGCTGTTCTATCCGAACGATCGCGACATCGTCGCGCCTGTCCTGCTCTTTGCGGGCTTGCAACTCGTAGTAGATCTTCCCGCTCGTCAGCAGCACCCTGGTGACCTTGGTGCGGTCGCCGTCGCCGTCGGTGTAGGTCGGCTCCTCCATGATCGAGCGGAACTTCTGCTCGGTGAAGTCCCGGATATCGCTGACGGCCGCCTTGTTGCGCAGCATCGACTTCGGAGTGAAGACGATCAGCGGTCGGTGCACCCCGTCGAGGCCGTGCCTGCGCAACAGGTGGAAGTAGTTCGCCGGGGTTGACGGCAACGCGATGGTCATCGAACCCTCAGCCCAAAGCTGCAGGAAACGTTCGATCCGTCCGGAGGTGTGGTCGGGACCCTGGCCCTCATGGCCGTGCGGCAGTAGCAACACGACATCGGAGAGCTGGCCCCACTTGGCCTCACCGGAGCTGATGAACTCGTCGATGATCGACTGTGCGCCGTTGACGAAATCGCCGAACTGGGCCTCCCACAACACAATCGCCTCGGGATTGCCCACCGAGTAGCCGTACTCGAATCCCACCGCGGCGTACTCCGATAGCGGCGAGTCGTACACCAGGAATCGGCCGCCGGTGGGGGTGCCGTCGGGGTCGACCGTCAGCAGATCCAGCGGCGTGAACTCGGCACCGGTATTGGGGTCGATGATCACCGCGTGCCGCTGGGTGAACGTCCCGCGCCGGGTGTCCTGGCCGGTGAACCGGATCAGCTTGCCCTCGGCCAGGAACGAGCCCAGCGCCAGCAGTTCACTGAAGGCCCAGTCAACCTTGCCCTCGTAGGCCATCTCGCGGCGTTTCTCCATCACCGGCTGAACCCGCGAATGCACGGTGAACCCCTCGGGCGCCGCCAGGTGCGCATCGCCGATGCGGGCCAGCATCGACTTCTCCACCGCGGTGGTCATACCGCGCGGGATCATCTGGGCGGCCTCCACCGACTCGCTCGGCTCGACCTCGTGCTTCTCCAGTTCGCGGACTTCGTTGAACACCTGCTCGAGTTGACCCTGGTAATCGCGCAGTGCGTCCTCGGCCTCTTTCATCGAGATATCGCCGCGGCCGATCAGCGCCTCGGTGTAGGCCTTCCGGGCTCCGCGTTTGGTGTCGATCACGTGGTACATGGCCGGGTTCGTCATCGATGGGTCATCGCCCTCGTTGTGGCCGCGACGGCGGTAGCACAGCATGTCGATGACAACGTCCTTGTGGAATGCCTGCCGGAAGTCGACCGCCAGTCGTGCCACCCACGCGCACGCCTCCGGGTCGTCGCCGTTGACGTGGAAGATCGGTGCGCCGGCCATTTTCGCGACGTCGGTGCAGTACTCGGTGGACCGGGAGTTCTCCGGTGCGGTGGTGAAGCCGATCTGGTTGTTGACGACGATATGGATGGTGCCGCCGGTGCGGTACCCCCTCAGCAGCGCCAGGTTCAGCGTCTCGGCCACCACGCCCTGACCGGCGAATGCGGCGTCGCCGTGCATCATCATCGGCACCACACTGAAATTGCGCGGTGATTCGTCTTCGTCGGTACCGTCGATCAGATCCTGCTTGGCGCGCACCAGACCCTCCAGCACCGGGTCCACGGCCTCCAGGTGCGACGGGTTGGCCACCAGTGAGACCGCGATGTCGTTGTCGCCGAACATCTGGATGTAGTTGCCGCTGGCACCGAGGTGGTACTTGACGTCGCCGGAGCCATGCGCCTGCGATGGGTTGAGGTTTCCCTCAAACTCGCTGAAGATCTGTGAGTAGGGCTTGCCGACGATATTGGCCAGCACATTGAGCCGGCCGCGGTGCGGCATGCCGACGACCACCTCATCGAGACCGTGTTCGGCGCACTGGTCGATGGCCGCATCCATCATCGGGATGACCGTCTCGGCGCCTTCCAGTGAGAACCGTTTCTGCCCAACGTATTTCGTCTGCAGGAAGGTCTCGAAGGCTTCGGCGGCATTGAGCTTGCTGAGGATGTACTTCTGTTGAGAGACCGATGGTTTGTCGTGGCGAACCTCGATGCGTTCCTGCAGCCACTTCTGCTGCTCGGGCTCCAGGATGTGGGTGTACTCGACACCGATGTGTCGGCAGTAGGCGTCGCGCAGTACCGACAGCACGTCGCGCAACCTCTTGTACTGCTGGCCGGCGAACCCGTCGACTTTGAACACCCGGTCGAGGTCCCACAGGGTCAGGCCATGGGTGAGCACGTCGAGGTCGGGGTGCATGCGGAATCGGCTCTTGTCCAGCCGAAGCGGATCGATATCGGCCATCAGGTGACCGCGGTTGCGATAGGAGGCGATCAGCTCGATGACGCGCGCGTTCTTGTCGACGATCGAGTCCGGATTATCGGTGCGCCAGCGCACCGGCTCGTAGGGGATGCCGAGCTCGAAGAAGATCTCGTCGAAGAAGTCATCGGAGAGCAGCAGTTGGTGAATGGTTCGCAGGAAGTCACCGGACTCCGCGCCCTGGATGATCCGGTGGTCGTAGGTCGACGTCAGGGTGATCACCTTGCCGATACCGAGTTCGGCGATGCGCTCCTCGCTGGCACCCTGGAACTCGGCCGGAAGTTCCATCGCGCCGACACCGATGATGGCGCCCTGGCCGGCCATCAGTCGCGGCACCGAGTGCACGGTGCCGATGGTTCCGGGGTTGGTCAGCGAGATGGTCACGCCCGAAAAATCCTCGGCGGTGAGTTTCCCGTCGCGGGCGCGGCGCACGACGTCCTCATAGGCGGCCACGAATTGGGCGAAACCCATGGTCTCGCAGCCCTTGATGGCGGCGACCACCAGGGAGCGCTTACCGTCCTTGCCCGGAAGGTCGATCGCCAGACCGAGGTTGGTGTGTTCGGGGGTGATCGCGTTCGGCTTGCCGTCGATCTCGGCGAAGTGACGGTTCATGTTGGGGAACGTCTTGACCGCCTGGATGATCGCGTACCCCAGCAGGTGGGTGAATGAGATCTTGCCGCCGCGGGTGCGCTTGAGATGGTTGTTGGCGACGACCCGGTTATCGATCATCAACTTCGCCGGGATGGCCCGGACGCTGGTGGCGGTCGGGATCGCCAGTGAGACATTCATGTTCTTCACGACCGCCGCGGCGGCGCCGCGCAACACCTGTGCGTCTTCGCCGGCGGCCTCGTCCGCCGGGGCAGTTGCAGGCGCACTTGCGGGGGCGGGAGTGTTAGCCGCGGCAGGCACC
>NZ_JAEMSG010000012.1 GCF_016462945.1 Mycolicibacterium sp.
AACCGGTGCCGACACGACCTCGATGGGTGTGGGCGCGGCGGCGAGCTCGACCGGAGCGGGCGGGGGCGGTGCTGTCGGTTTAGCCACCGCGGCCACCGCAGGCGCCGCCGGCGCTGCGGCGGCCTTGGCCGGTGCAGCCTTTTTCGCGGGAGCCTTCGCTGGAGCATTCGCTGGAGCATTCGCTGAAGCATTCTCGGCGGGCTTTGCTCCGCCGAATGCCTCACGGAGTCGCCGTGCTACCGGCGCCTCGACCGTCGACGACGCGGATTTGACGAATTCGCCCTGCTCGCTCAGCCGAGCGAGTACTTCCTTGCTGGTAACACCGAGTTCCTTCGCTAACTCGTGTACGCGGGCCTTGCCTGCCACTACATCTCCATCTCTAGAGGCGACAGCGGTGGGTAGGCCGCGCCTCGGGTTTAGCTACGACGCATGGTCATCGTCGGGTCTTCACGGTGTGCTCATGTTCTTTCCAATACCTGTTCTGTAGCCGGGATGGCGAGCATTGCGAAATGCTCGTCCACCGCGGATGTGTCCGGTGAACCGGTGATGCGCAACGCTCGCGCGAAGGCGTGCCGCCGGATCGCCGCCTCAAGGCACCGATCAACGGGGTGCAGCCAGGCACCCCGGCCCGGGCAGAAACCTGATGTGTCGACGGTGACGGCGAATTGACCGTTTTCCGTCGATACGGCCACTACTCGGAGCAATTCGACAGCCAACTCTCGCTCCCGGCAACCGATACACGTCCGTACCGGACCCCCGGTGGACGTCTCAGCGGCCGGTTTCTCGCGCTGGATCACACTTCACTCTACCGTTACCGCAGCTGACAACAGAACCAGCCTTAGTCGAGGGGTCCAAGGGGGCCGTCCGGCGGGGGTGCATCGCGACACACCGGGGGCAGACCTGGCACGCTATCTTGCATGGCACCGTCTCCCACGACACCGCCTCCCATGCCATCCCCCGTGGCGCTTCCAGCCATCGCGCCGATGCCGCCACTGGCCGCCGGTATCGCGTTGCCCTGGGACGTCGCCGTCGCCGACCCGGTTGCCACCCTGTCCGCTGCGCGGACAGAATTCGGTGACACCTTCGTCGTGGACAGCGGCGAGGATCGCTACCTGTTCACCTTCTCGCCGCGTGGCGTCGAGTCGTTCTACGCCCTGCCCGAGGAACTCGCGAGCAAGGGCCTGGCCGACTACCGGATGCTGCGCCGCAAACTCCCGGATGAGATCTTCGCAGACCGACGCACATTGCCGTCCCAGCTGTTCCGGCGCGACGACGTCGCCGCCTACCTGACCAACCTGTCACGCGCGCTGGATATGTCCGGCGACGAACTCGGAGACCATGGCGACGCCGAGGTGTTCGCCCTGACCCGCAGGCTCGCCCACCGCATGGGTCTGGCGTCCTGGGCCGGACCCGGTTGCGCGGACGGCCCGCGCTTAGAGCGCCTCATTGCGGCCCTCGACGATCTCGATGGCTCTGCGGCGTTCGTCCATCCCGATGCGATGAAACTCGTGGCCGCCAACGGTAAAGCCGCCGAGCGGGCCGCACTTGAGGAGATCGTCGAGGTGATCGGCGCGGTGATCGACGAACCGACCCCCGACCATCCGCTGTTCGCCCGCATCGTTGACGAATGGGCCGACGAACCTGCTGCCGATCGCCGACGGGGGGTTGCGCTCGATGTGGCACTAATCCACATCGCGTCGATGTCGAATCTCGCGGCCGCACTCGGTTGGGTGCTCATCGACCTGATCGCTCACCCTGCTGATTGCGCCCGGGTGAGCGAGGGCGACGTGGCGCTGGCCGAGCAGTGCGCGCTGGAATCGACCCGACTGGCGCAACGCTCGATCATGCCGCGATACGTGCTGGCCGATCTGGATTTCGACGTCGAAGATGCGACCTTTTCCGTCGCGCCCGGCATCACCATCGCCACGCTGCTACCGCTGACGAACACCAGTGCCGGACCGGGTTTGGAGCACTGGGATCCGCGACGCTGGAATCGCCACCGTCTCGTCGAACCGTCCGAGCTGGCGTCGGTGCAATTGGTTACGGCGTTCGGACACGGCAGGCATAGTTGCCCGGCGCAACCGTTCTCGCTGTCCGCGATGGCAATGACCGCTACTCGTCTGTTCGGCGCCTACGAGCTGACGCCTCGTTGGGACACCGCGCCGGCGGCACTGCCGGGACAGATCGGCGGCGTCGCGCGGGCCGCCGGCCCCGCTCCGGTCAGCTACCGCCGTCGCTGACGCCCGCCTCGGCATCGGGGGCGTCGCTGCGGATGTCGATGCGCCAGCCGGTCAGTCGGGCGGCTAGTCGGGCGTTCTGCCCCTCCTTGCCGATGGCCAGCGATAGCTGGAAATCCGGCACGGTCACCCGAGCGGAACGGGTGGCGGCGTCGACCACCTCGACCGACACCACCTTCGACGGTGAGAGCGCGTTGGCCACGAACCGGGCCGGATCCTCGTCGAAGTCGATGATGTCGATCTTCTCGCCGGACAACTCGCTCATCACATTGCGCACCCGCTGGCCCATCGGTCCGATACAGGCGCCCTTGGCATTGAGACCGGCCACCTTGGACCGCACCGCGATCTTGGACCGGTGCCCGGCCTCGCGGGCCACCGCGACGATCTCCACCGATCCCTCGGCGATCTCCGGAACCTCCAGGGAAAACAGCTTGCGCACCAGATTGGGGTGGGTTCGCGAGAGTTCGATACGGGGTTCGCGGGTGCCGCGGGTTACGCCGACCACATAGCAGCGCAGCCGCTCCCCGTGCTCATAGCTCTCGCCGGGCACCTGTTCGGCGGCCCGAATCATGCCATCGGAACCCTTGGCCTCGCTGCCGATCCGAACGACGATGTTGCCGCGGGCGTTCTCACGCCCATCCTTCTGCACCATCCCGGCGACGATGTCACCCTCGCGGGCGGAGAACTCGCCGTAGACCCGTTCGTTCTCGGCGTCGCGGAAGCGTTGCAGCATCACCTGGCGCGCGGTGGTCGCCGCGACCCGGCCGAAGCCCTCGGGGGTGTCCTCCCATTCCCTGATGAGGTTGCCCTCATCGTCGGTCTCGCGAGCCATCACCTGCACCTCGCCGCTCTTGCGGTCGATCTCGATCCGGGCGTCGGCCTGATGACCCTCGGTATGCCGGTATGCGGTCAGCAGCGCGGTTTTGATGGTCTCAAGCAATTCATCCAGCGAGATGCCCCGGTCGATCTCGATCGAGTGCAGCGCGGTCATATCGATGTTCATGCGTCGGCCTCCGTTATTGTCCCGTCGACCAGCTCAAGTTCTTTGGCATTCGGCGGTGAGAAATCAACCTGGACAACGGCTTTGCGAATTTCCGCCAGCGGAATGTGGCGGACCGTCCACCCGCCACCGGTCCGAACCACCAGATCGGCCACCCCGTCGGAGGTCGCACCGAGGCGACCGGTGACCATGCTGCCATCAGCCAGATCCAACTCGACTTTGCGCCGACGAGCCCGCCGGAAATGCTTTTCGGCGGTCAGCGGCCGGTCGATGCCGGGTGAGCTGACCTCCAAGTCGTAGGCGATATCGCCGGTGTCAACGGCGTCCAGCACCGCAGAGGCTGATCGCGACAACTCGGCGACGCCATCAAGATTCAGCGGGTGGTCGCCGTCGGCGATGACGCGGATGCGCGGCGGGCGGGATCCGGTGTCGATCGACACGTCCTCGATCTCGTATCCGGCACGCGCGAACTCACCACTGAGTAGCTCGATCACCCGCTCTGGCGAGGGCAATCCCGCGGACCGGTCAGTCACGACGAGCTCCTCATCTTGAGTTGTGCGGGTGCGTCTGCCTCAAACCGGCTTGCTGGAGCCGGTAATTCACGATACGCCAGCAATCGGGGCGGCAGTGGCAGGATATTGGCCGTGCCCAGCGACGCTCCCGGACCCGATCCCGGTTCCCCAGCCGCGCTCAGCCGACGCAGCGTCCTCGCCGGCGGCAGCCGTGGCCTGTTGGCGCTTGCGCTGATCGGGCCCGCCGCCGCCGCATGCGGTCCGTCCGGCCCGCCCGAGCCCGACCCACTGGAGGCTGAGTTGTCGGCGGCCCGCGCAGACAGCGAACTCGCAGCGGCCGCGGCCAAAGCGGCCCCGCCGGAGATCGCACCGGCGCTGATCGAGGTTTCCGCCGAGCGGACCCGTCACGCGAACGCACTTGTCGAGGAGTTGTCGCGGGCGGCCGGCAAACCGACGCCGACGCCGTGGGCGGAGACCACCTCGGCGAGCGTGACCGCTCAGTCGACTCCGCCGGCTCCCCCGCCCACGCTGAAGGATGTGGTCGCTGCGCTGCGGCGCTCCGGTGAGAACGCGGCCAAGCTGGCGCCTCAGCTGTCGGGCTACCGGGCTGGGCTGCTGGGCTCGATCGCCGCGGCCTGCACGACCGCCTGGATGGTGGGCCTGCAACCAGTCGGAGGGCCGCGATGACGGCGCCCACCCAACCGACGGCGCCAAACCAACCCACGCCGGATCCGGACCGGCCGGAGGACGCCGACCAGGCCGCGCTGTTCGATGCCCTCACCACCGAGCACGGCGCCATCTACGGCTACGGCATCGTGTCGGCGCACGTGATGCCGGAGCAGAACGAGCTGGTGTCCCGGGCGCTGCTGGAACATCGCGGGCGGCGTGAAGCGGCCATCGCGATGCTGACCGACCGGTCGGTGAAGGTGCCGCTGCCGGCAGCCGGCTACCAACTGCCGATGGCGGTCACCAAATCGACTGAGGCCGCCAAATTCGCGATCCAGATGGAGAGCGACTGCGCGGTGGCCTGGCGGGCGGTCATGGAGCAGGCCAACTCCGAGCAGGATCGTGCCTTCGGACTCACGGCGCTGACCCAGTGTGCGGTGACGGCGGCCCGCTGGCGACAGGTGCTGGGTGCCTGGCCGGTGATCGCGGCCTTCCCCGGCGGCAACGAGTAACGCGCCGCACGCTGAGACGCCCCGCGGGATCACGAGTGTGAAGCTGTTGCGAGAATTCGCTCCGGAACTCGCAGAGGATTCACACTCGCGATCAGTGCGCCAGCACGGCGGCGACATCGGTGACCGCATCGCCGATGGCGACCTCGCGAGTCTCACCGGTGAACCGGTTGCGCAGTTCGACGGTGCCGTCGGCCCAGCCGCGGCCCACGACGACGATCCAGGGCATGCCGAGCAGCTCGGCGTCCTTGAACTTCACCCCCGGTGAGACCGTCCGGTCATCGAGCAGCACCTCGAAGCCGAGCCGATCGAGTCCGGTGGCGAGTTCCTCGGCGCCGGTGCGCGCCTCGGCGTCCTTGTTGGCGATCACGACGTGCACATCGAACGGTGACACCGATGCCGGCCAGCGCAACCCAAGTGCGTCGTGCTGCTGTTCGGCGATCACTGCGACCAGTCGCGACACCCCGACGCCGTAGGAGCCCATGGTCGGCCGAACCGGTTTACCGTCCTCGCCGAGCACGTCGACGGTGAAGGCGTCGGTGTACTTGCGGCCCAACTGGAAGATGTGGCCGATCTCGATGCCGCGCGCACTCACCAGTGGGCCGGCCCCGTCCGGAGACGGGTCGCCGTCGCGCACCTCGGCGGCCTCGATGATGCCGTCGGCGGTGAAGTCGCGTCCGGCTACCAGACCGACGACATGCCTGCCCGGTTCATCCGCGCCGGTGATCCAGGCGGTACCGGGCGCAACGCGCGGATCCACCAGATAGCGAACACCGTTGTCCAGCAATCCCTTCGGACCGATATAACCCTTCTTCAGGAAGGGGTGCTTCGCGAAGTCAGCATCATCGAGCATCGCGTATTCGGCTGGGTCGAGTGCGGCGCCCAGTCGCTTATCGTCGACCTCACGGTCACCGGGAAGACCGATTCCCAACAGTTCCCAGTCGCCGCCGGGCACGCGGACCTTGAGGAGCACATTCTTGAGTGTGTCGGCAGCGGTGACGGTCCGGCCAAGCCCCGCAATGTTCGCCCACTCGACCAGGGTGGCGATGGTCGGGGTGTCACCGGTGTCGCACACCTGCGGCGCCGCCAGAGCGTCGACGGACACCGGGTCGGGCACCGCGGTGGTGACGGCCTCGACGTTGGCGGCGTAGCCGGACTCCAGGCAACGCACGAAGGTGTCCTCACCGATCTCGCTCTCGGCGAGGAACTCCTCGGAGGCGCTGCCGCCCATCGCGCCGGAGACCGCCGAGACGATCACGTAGCGAATTGCCATGCGCGCGAACATCTTCTGATAGGCCTCCCGGTGGGCGAGATAGACGGTCCGCAGCCCATCGTCGTTGACATCGAAGGAATACGAATCCTTCATGATGAACTCGCGGCCGCGCAGGATCCCCGCCCGCGGCCGGGCCTCATCGCGATACTTGGTCTGGATCTGGAACAGCAGCACCGGGAAGTCCCTGTAGGAGCTGTACTCCCCCTTCACCGTCAGGGTGAACAGTTCCTCATGTGTAGGTCCGAGCAGATAGTCGTTATCGCGGCGGTCTTTGAGGCGGAACACCCCGTCGCCGTACTCGGTCCAGCGGTTGGTGGTCTCGTACGGCGCGCGTGGCAGCAGCGCGGGGAACAGGATCTCCTGACCGCCGATGGCGACCATCTCGTCGCGCACGATGTTCTCGATCTTGCGCAACACCCGCAACCCGAGCGGCAGCCAGCTGTAGAGCCCCGGCCCGATCGGCCGGACATAACCGGCCCGGATCAGGAGCTTGTGGCTCTGCACTTCGGCGTCAGCCGGGTCGTCGCGCAGGGTTCGCAGGAACAACTCGGACATACGGGTGATCACAACGGGCCAGCTTAGGCCACCGGTTCGGATGTCCTAACCCTCCGGACCCTCCGGCGCAGCGGGCTCTAGATCTCGCCGGCTTCGACGGCTTCGCGGGTGTGCTGGGCGGCGGCGATCTGCGGTGCGGTGAACCCGATGAAGAACGCGCTGATACCGACGAGGATCGCGACCGCGGCGATCCACAACAGCGAGTAGGTGTATCCCGCGTCGAGTGCGTCGAGTTGGGCCGATGTCATATCGACCACCGGGCCGGTGGTGCCGCCGAGATACAGGGTGCGCGAAACCTGTACCGCCTGGATCACCACGAGGACCACCGGGCCGCCGAGGTTCTGCACCATCAGGGTGACCGCGCTGACGGGTCCGATCTCACGCGGGCCGACCTCGGCAACCGCACACAGCGGAAGGATGACCGAGATGACACCGATGCCGAAACCGCCGATCAGAATCGGCAGCAGCAGATCGGGGAAGTACGGGATGGTGCGGGTCAGCGAAGCCCCGAACAACATGGCACCCAGCACGAACAAACCGCCGCCGATGATCAGCCAGCGCGGGGCGATATGCGGTGCCAACCGCGCGGTGACCACATTTCCCAACCCGAGCGCCAATGCGAACGGGATGAACCCGATACCCGCATGCAGCGCCGAATACCCGAGCACATCCTGAACGTAGAGCCCGATCATCACAGTCAGGCTCAACATCACCCCGCCGCCCAGAAACAACGAGACGAATGTCATCACCCGGTTGCGGTCATTGAACAGCGATAGCGGCACCAGAGGGTTGTCGGCGCTGCGCTCCACGACCAGAAACGCGATACTTAATAGCACCGCCGCCACCCCGGCTCCGATCACCCAGGGGTCCAACCAGCCGCGCGGCGGACCCTGGGTGAAGACCAGCACCGCCGCGGTACACCCCAGGGTGGCCACCAGTGCGCCGGTGATATCGAGTTTGAGTCGTTCGTGACGGGTCTCCTCCAGTCGGGTCAGCCCGATCCAGATGATCAGCACACCGATGGGGAGGTTGATCAGGAAGGCAAGTCGCCACGAGATGACGGTCAGGGCGCCACCCAGGACCAGGCCCAGCACCGACCCGAGGCCCTGCATGGCCGCCGACATCGCCATGGCGCGGTTGCGGGCGTACCCGGCGGCGTACGTGGTGGCGATCAGCGCCAGACCGGTGGGCGCGGCCACCGCGGCGCCCATACCCTGCACCGCCCGCGCCGCGATCAATAACGTTCCGTCGGTGGCCAATCCGCACGCCATCGACGCGATCGTGAACACCCCGACCCCGGAGATGAAGGCCCGCTTGTGGCCGATCGCGTCGCCGACCCGACCGCCGAGCAGCAGCAGGCCGCCGAAGGTCAGCACGTAGGCGGTGATGACCCAGCTCTTGCCTGCATCGGACAGTCCCAGTTCTGCCTGCATGCGGGGAAGCGCGACGATCACGATGGTGCCGTCGAGGGTGGACATCAGCTGCATGCCGGTGATCGCGAGGATCGCGACCCCCAGCACATTGGAGGCAAGCCGTCTGGCAGGCGGATCGGGAACGCTGACGCCAGCCATGGCTGCCTACCCTACCCAGACCACCTCTCCCCGGCCCCCGACGCGGCAGCGGGAGCTTAGATCTCTCCGGAGTCGATCGCTTCCCTGACTTCCTGGGCGTGCGCGACCTGCTTGGCGGAATAGCCGATGAAGAACGCCACACCGCCGACCATCACCGCCACCGCCGCAACCCACAGCAGGCCATAGGTGTAGCCCTGGTCCAAGGCATGCAACTGCTCGGGGTTCATTCGCTTAACCGGGCCGGTCGTGCCACCCAGATACAGCGTGCGTGACGTGATCACGGCCTGGATGACGGCGAGGACGACGGGGCCGCCCAGGTTCTGCAACATGAGGGCGATCGCCGAGACCGGCCCGATCTGGTCGAAACCGACACCGGCGATGGCGGAGACCGTCAGCGGTACGACGATCGTGCCGATGCCGAAGCCGCCGACCACGATGGGGATCACCAGGTTCGGGAAGTACGGGATGCCGGCGTTCAGCGTGGAGCCGTAGATCATCGCGCCGAGAACCAGCAGGCCGCCGGCGATCACCAGCACCCGTGGTGGAAAGTGCGACACGAGTTGAGAGGACACTCCCAGGCCGACACCGAGTGCGATGACGAACGGGATGAAGCCGATCCCGGCCCGCAGTGCGCTGTAGCCCATGATGTCCTGCACGTACAGGCCGATCAGCACGGTCAGGGTGAACATCACGCCGCCGGCCAGGAAGATCGCGGCGAAGGTGGCTAGCCGGTCGCGGTCGCGGAACAACCGGAACGGCACCACCGGGTTGATCGCGGTGCGCTCCACGAGGACGAAGGCCCCGGAGGCGGCGGCGGCCGTGACGCCGGACAGCAGGGTCAGCGGCGCCAGCCAGCCGTTCTCCGGACCCTGGGTGAACCCGAATACCGCCGCGGTACAGGCCACCGTGGCCAGCAGGGCTCCGGCAGCGTCCAGCTTCATCCGCTCGCGGTGGGTCTCGCGCAGGTTGTTGTATGCCAGATAAATCATCAACACGCCGATCGGCACATTGACCAGGAAGGCCAGTCGCCAGGACAGCTCAGTCAGCGCGCCACCGACGACCAGACCCAGCACCGAGCCGATCCCGGTCATGGCCGCGAACACCGCGGTGGCGGCGTTACGGGCCGGGCCCTTGGGGAAGGTGGTGGCCACCAGCGCCAGGCCGGTGGGTGCGGCGATCGCGGCGCCCACGCCCTGTAGGAGCCGGGCGACCACCAACGTGGTTTGGTCCCAGGCAATTCCGCACAGTACCGAGGCGATGGTGAACAGTGCGACGCCGACGATGAACGTCCGCTTGCGCCCGACGGTGTCACCGAGTCGCCCGCCCAGCAGCATCAGGCCGCCGAAGGTGAGCACGTAGGCGGTGATCACCCAGCTCCGGCCGGCATCCGAGAGACCCAGCTCGTCCTGGATTCTGGGCAACGCCACAATGGCGACGGTCGAGTCCATGGTCGCCAGCAGCTGCATACCGCCGATCGCGGCGACCGCGGAGATAAAGCGCCGCGAGGGAAACCAGCCCGAAAGGTTGGCGCCCGGTTTAGCGGAGGTAGTCCGTGCCAGCGCCCCCCGCTCGTCGGCCGGGTCCGGGCGCACCGCGGACGGGCGCGGGGCACTGGCGTTCCGATGGCCGTCGGCGCGGCGGAACGTCGCGCGGTCAGCATCGTCGAGGGCCGTCATAGCGCCCTACCCTACAGTAATATTAAGAGAACTTTAAAGTCTCGAATCCGGCCACCGGGCCGATCACGATGATCGCGGGGGGGCGAATCCCCTGGTCGCGGATTTGTTCCGCCACGTCGTCCAGTGTCGCCCGCACCACCCGCTCGCCCGCCGTGGTGCCGTGTTGGACCACCAGTACCGGTGTTTGCCCAGGTCGGCCGCCTTTGCGGAGCACGTCGGCGAACAATTCGATGCGCTCGACCGCCATCAGCAGTACCAGGGTCCCGGTCAACTGCGCCAGCGCATTCCAATTGACTAACGATTCCGGGTCCTGCGGTGATAAATGCCCGCTGACCACCACAAATTCATGATTCACCGCCCGGTGGGTGACGGGGACGCCGGCCATCGCGGGCACCGCGATGGCGCTGGTCACGCCCGGCACCACGGTGACCGGGATCCCCGCGGCGGCACAGGCGAGAACCTCCTCATAGCCGCGAGCGAACACGAACGGATCGCCGCCCTTGAGTCGCACCACGAACTTGCCCGCCCGGGCCCGTTCTATAAGAACCTCATTTATGGATTCCTGTGCCATGGCGCGGCCATAGGGGATCTTGGACGCGTCGATGACCTCGACGTGTGGTCCGAGTTCGGCGAGCAGTTCCGGTGGCGCAAGCCGGTCGGCCACCACGACGTCGGCGTAGGCCAGCAGTCGGCGTCCCCGCACCGTGATCAGCTCGGGATCGCCGGGGCCGCCGCCCACCAGGGCAACGCCGCCGGGCACCACATCGGAGGCTGTGGTGGCGACGATGTCCGGGGCGATGCGGCCCTGCTGGAACGACTCCCTTATCGCCGATCGCACCGCCGCAGAGCGCCGGTGTTCACCGCCGGCCAGCACCCCCACCAGGAGGCCCTCGTAGTCGAAGGAGGCGGGCGTCACAGCGGTGCCGTCTCGTCCGGCATCGGCACGGACGCAGAAGATCTGCCGACTCTCGGCCTCGGCCACGACGGCGGCGTTGACCGCCGGGTCGTCGGTGGCGGCGATCGCGTACCAGGCGCCGTCGAGATCGCCATTGAGGTAATCCCGCAGTGTCAGGGTGATTCCAGGCTGCTGCTCAGCCAGGGCTTCGACCGCGGGGGTGGCTGCCCGGGCGATGACATGGACATCGGCCCCGTGGGAGATCAGCACCGGCACCCGGCGCTGCGCCACGGTGCCGCCGCCGATGATGACGACCTTCTTGCCGGCCAGACGGAGGCCGACGAGGTAGGCGTTCTCGCTCACCCGGCGAGCTTAATGAACAGCCGCGTGCTCGACGAACCGCCGGACCGCATCCGGCTGGGCTGCCGGATGGGTGTGCAGATATGACGCATGCACGCCGAATTGCACCGCGCCGTCGCCCGTGGGCTGGTCCGCGGCCCGGCACAGCAGCCAGGCCGGCTGCACAGGCTCGGCGAATTGCACTGTGGTGCGGTGAAACTCGTGACCGGTCACCCGCCGGCCCTCGGTGTAGAGAGCTGAATCCCCCGCGGCGACGGCATCGCGGTAGCCCAGGGTCAGCCGCGGAGTGAACGTCGCCGAACCCGCCAGCACGCCGCACATCGGGTGCCCGTCGAGATCTGACATCAGGTAGGTCAGCCCACCACATTCGGCGTGCACCGGCGCGCGGGCGGCCAACTCACGGATCTGCGCGCGCAGAGCGGTATTGGCCGACAGCTGCTCGGGGTACTGCTCGGGAAATCCGCCCGGCAGCACCAGTGCCGCGGTGCGCTCGGGCAGGCTCTCGGTGAGCGGATCGAAGGCCACCACCTCGGCACCGGCGGCGCGAAGGAGTTCGTCGTACTCGGTGTAGCCGAAGGTGAACGCCTTTCCGGCCGCCACCGCCACCACCGGCCGGCCGACGACCGCCTCCCCCACAGACTGCTCGGGTGACCACGGCGCACCGGGTACCGCGGCGCCCGCCAGTGCGACGACTGCGGCGAGATCGACGTGCCGGGCCACCAGATCGGTCATCGCCGCCACCGCGGCGTGCGCCTCGGCCCCGTGTTCGGTGGCGGTCACCAATCCGAGGTGCCGCGACGGCACCGCAAGCTCGTCGTGGCGCGGTACCGCCCCGAGCACCGGAACGCCAACCGCCTCGCAGGCCTGTCGCAGCACCTGTTCATGACGCGCCGAACCCACCCGGTTGAGGATCACCCCGCCGATGCGCACCCCGCGCAGAAACGTTGAAAAGCCATGCAGCACAGCGGCGATGGTCTGACTCTGTCCGCGCACATCGACAACCAGCACCACCGGGGCGCCCAGCAATTCGGCCACCTGCCCGGTGGAGCCGCGGGCCGGTGAACTGAAATGATCGTCGATGCGACCGTCGAACAGACCCATCACGCCTTCGACCACGGCGATATCCGCGCCGGCCGACCCGTGCCGGTACAGCGGACCGATCAGATCATCGCCGACCATGACCGAGTCGAGATTGCGGCCCGGCCGACCGGCAGCCAGGGCGTGATAGCCCGGGTCGATGAAGTCGGGTCCGACCTTGAACGGCGCGACCCGCCGCCCTGCGCGCCGCAGCGCCCCGATCAATCCTGTTGCGATGGTGGTCTTTCCGCTGCCGGAGGCGGGCGCGCCGATGACAACGGCAGGCGTGCTCACCACTCCAGACCGCGCTGGCCCTTGCGGCCGGCATCCATCGGGTGGGCGATCTTGGTCATCTCGGTCACCATGTCGGCCACCTCAATCAGTCGCGGTGGGGCGTCGCGTCCGGTGATCACGACGTGCTGGCGACCGGGTCGGGCCAGGAGCGTGTCCACCACTTCCTCGACGTCAACCCAGCCCCACGTGAGTGGGTAGGTGAACTCGTCGAGCACGTAGAAGTCATGCCGTTGCTCACTAAGTCTGCGGGCGATCTCGGCCCAGCCGTCGGCGGCGGCGGCGGCGTGGTCCGCATCCGAACCTGACTTCTTGACCCAGGACCAGCCCGCACCCATTTTGTGCCATTCCACAGCCCCGCCGATTCCCCCCTCGGTATGCAATCGTCCGAGTCGCTCGAAGACGGACTCCTCGCCGACCTTCCACTTGGCGCTCTTGACGAACTGGAAGACCCCGATGTCCATACCGGCGTTCCACGCCCGCAGCGCCATACCGAAGGCCGCCGTCGACTTCCCTTTGCCGACACCGGTGTGCACCGCGAGCACCGCGGCGTTGCGTCGCTGCCGGGTGGTGAGTCCGTCGTCGGGCACGGTAACTGGTTGGCCCTGTGGCATCGTCCGCCCCTTCCTGGTCCCGGTCTCAGGCAGCCCGGCGCACGGCCTGCGCCAGATAGTCTGCGCGCAGCTGCTCGAGCCGTAACACCGGTGCACCGAGCTGGTTGGCGAGTTCGGTCGCCAGACCCAACCGGATATAGGACGTTTCACAGTCCACCACCACCGCAGCGGCACCCTCGGCGGCGAGGCGGCCGGCGGCAATACGACTGCGCCCCAATGGGTCCGGACCTCCGGTGGCCCGGCCGTCGGTGAGCACCACCACCAGTGCCCGGCGGGTGGCGTCGCGGGCCTGTTCTCGCATCACCACATCGCGCGCCGCCAACAGACCTTCGGCGAGTGGCGTGGTGCCACCGGTATCGAGTCGGGTCAGTCGCCGGGACGCGGTGTGGGCCGACGTCGTTGGCGGCAGCACCACACGGGCGCCTTCGGCACGGAATGTGATCACGGCGACCTTGTCGCGACGTTGATACGCGTCACGCAGCAGCGACAGCGCCGCCCCGGTGACCGCGGCCATGCGATCGCGAGCGGCCATCGACCCGGAGGCGTCGACAACGAAGATCACCAGGTTGCCCTCCCTCCCGATGCGGGCGGCCCGCCGAATGTCCTCAACCTCAGGCCGCAGTGGGCCTGCGACGGCGTGACGCGTCGCGGTGGCGAGCACAGTCGCGAACAGGTGCACGCCATGACCCTGCTCCGGCGTCAGACTGGCACCCACGGTGGCACCGGCGGAATTACGGGCCGGTGAGCGTCGGCCGATATGGCCGTCGCCGATACCGGGCACCGTCAGTGTACGGGTGCGGTACGCCGGTGCAGGCGGTGCCGAAGGCCGGGCTGTTGATGACGAGTTCTGTTGAGGGGCAGGGGTTTCCGTCTGTTCATCAGCCGAGTGTCCGCCGCCCGGCGGGTCCGGATCGGGGTCAGGCTCCGAGCCGGCGTCGGCGGTGGCGGACAGCGCCTCATCGAGATCGCCCGGGTCGATTCCGGGATCGTCGAATGGATCGCGCCGCCGGCGATGCGGCAGGGCGAGTTCGGCCGCCACCCTGATGTCCTGTTCGTCGACGGTGATTTTCCCCGTCGCTTCGCCCGCCCCGGTATCCGCGCCGCGCCAGGCGGCATGCGCAATCGCGGTGCGGGCCATCACCAGATCGGCACGCATCCCATCGACATCGAAGGCTGCGCACAGCGCGGCGATCCGGTTCAACTCGCGGTCGGGCAACTCGACGTCATCCACCCTCGCGCGTGCGGCGGCGATTCTGTCGGCAAGATCGCTGTCCAGCGCGCCATATCGGGCGGCGAACCCTGCCGGATCGGCCTCGTAGCCCAGCCGCCGACGGATCACCTCACTGCGGACCGCCACCTCGCGGGAGGCATGCACATCGACGGCCAGGCCGAACCGGTCGAGCAGTTGCGGACGCAGTTCACCCTCCTCGGGATTCATGGTCCCCACCAGCACGAAACGCGACTCGTGGGAGTGCGACATCCCGTCACGTTCGATATGCACCCGGCCCATCGCGGCGGCGTCGAGCAGGATGTCGACCAGATGATCGGGCAGCAGATTGACCTCGTCGACGTAGAGCACGCCGCCATGTGCGCGGGATAGCAGACCGGGCGAGAAGGCGTGCTCGCCGTCGCGGAGCACCTTTTGTAGATCCAGTGATCCGACAACCCGGTCCTCGGTGGCGCCGATCGGCAGTTCCACGAGGTTGGCACCCGGGTCTGCCTTGGTGAGCACCGCCGCCAGTGCCCGCACCGCGGTCGATTTCGCGGTGCCCTTCTCGCCGCGGATCAGCACCCCGCCGATCTCCGGGCGCACCGCGCACAACAGCAGGGCCAGCCGCAGCCGGTCATGTCCGACGATGGCGCTGAACGGGTAGCCGGGCGGGTTCACGAGCGGTGCCCCCGAACCATCGGAACGTGCGGGATACCGTCCTCGAGGAACTCATCGCCGTCGACGCCGAAGCCGTGCCTGGTGTACATCTCGATCAGGTAGGTCTGGGCGTTGAGTGCGCATGGATGCTCCCCGACGTCGGCCAGCGCCGCCTGAAGCAGACGGTTGGTGTGCCCCTGGCCCCGGAGAGCTTGTTTGGTGCAGACCCGGCTGATGCGAAACAGCTTGCCGCCGTTTGGGTTTTCCTCGATCAGACGCAGGATCGAGATTACTTCTCCGGATGGGTCCTGCAGCCAGAAGTGTCGAGTCTGGGCCTGCAGGTCACGACCGTCGAGTTCCGGGTAGGGACAGGCCTGCTCGACGACGAACACCTCGACCCGAAGCTTCAGCAACTCGTAGAGGTTTGCCGCGTCGAGATCCTTTCCCCGGCACCGGCGCAGCGTGAACGTCACACCGCTCCCACCGGCTGCGGCATCGCGGCATCAGACATGGACAAATCCTTCACTACGCTTCTCCGCTCACCCGACGGCCCGGCCGTCGGTCGCGGCTGTATCGCTAGGTTATCCCGGTTAAGGTTGGCCCGTGACGGCAGTGCAGCCCGAATGGGTCGATGACGTGCTTGCCGGGTATCGGCAGGCCACCTTGCCCCTGGGTGCCGATCCCGACGGGGAAGGTGAGCTGTTCGCCACCCTGGTGCGCACAGCAGACTCGACCCCGTCGTCGTCGGTGGTGCTGGCGGTGCACGGCTACACCGACTACTTCTTCAACACCGAACTGGCGGATCATTTCACCGCCCGGGGTTGGCGGTTCTACGGCCTCGACTCGCACCGGTGCGGGCGCTCCTGGCGAGAGGGTCAGACCCCGCACTTCACCACCGACCTCGCTCGTTACGACCGTGAGTTGGAGTGGGCGATATCGGTCATCGCCGCGGAGAATCCCACCGCGCGGGTGCTGGTGTGCGGGCACTCGACCGGGGGCCTGGTGGTGGCACTGTGGCTGGACCGGGTTCGTCAGCGCGGCGATACCGCGGCCATGGGCATTGCGGGTCTGGTGCTCAACAGTCCGTTCCTGGATCTCAACGGGCCGGCAATCCTGCGCACCAAGGTCACCTCGACGGCAATCGGGGCGGTGTCGAAGGTGCGCAAGACCCGGGTGCTGCGCGGTTCCGGCACCGGCGGCTATGGCCTGACACTGCATCGGGAGTATCACGGCGAATTCGACTACGACCTGCGATGGAAACCACTCGGGGGCTTCCCGGTAACCGTCGGTTGGATTCACGCCATCCGGCGTGGGCAGGCCAAATTGCATCGCGGTCTTGACGTCGGGGTGCCCAATCTCGTTTTGCGCTCCGATCACAGCGTCGCCGAGACCGCCGAAACCGATATGCTGCAACGCGGCGACGCCGTGCTCGACGTCGCACACATCGCCCGCTGGGCGGGCTGTCTGGGCAACCGGACCACCAGCGTTCCGGTCACAGACGCCAAACACGACGTGTTTCTGTCGCTTGCCGAACCGCGCGCGGCGGCCTACACCGAACTTGAGCGCTGGCTGTCGACGCTGTAGGCGGGCGGGTTTCGGTGGCCGGGTCGACACCTCAGCCGCTGGCACGGCATCAGATTGCCTCTTGACTTCAGATGGGCCGGTGGTGCAAGGTCCAGTTCGTTCCCTTTACTGAGAGGCAATACGGCAATGAGGAAGTCCCTGCTAATTCCTGCAACCGGTGTGGCTGCCCTGCTCGTGAGCACGACGCTCGCAGGCTGCAGTTCGGGAGCCAAAACCGCGTCAAGCAGTTCGACCGCCAGCTCCACCTCGGCGTCGGCCTCAAGCACCTCATCCGCGGCGAGCACAGCCGCCGAATCAACCGACACCGCCCATTACGCGGACGTCACACTGCCCGAATTGCCGGGATGGTCCGACGACCCGGATGTGGAATGGGAGGAGGGCAACGAGTTTTACCATGTGGCGGCGCTGAAATACGGCGAAACTCCCACCTCCATTCAGGTTCTGATCGCCAGGGCGGATAAGCCCGGTGAGGACCCGCTTCTAGCCGCGCAGCAGATCGCTGGGCAACTTCCTACCGGCTGCGAGCCCAATGGTGATCCCGCCCCGGCGACCATGAGCGGATTCAACGGTTTCCTCAATGTCTTCAAGTGCAACAACGGAACGACGGCGACATTCCAGGAGGCCTTCGGCATCCAAGACACCGCTGCCGCCCCGGCATCGGTGGTGCTGCTCCTGGGCGTCAGCAGCATCGATCAGATGACCAAGATGACCGAGACGCTGGACCTCATCACAAGCAAGGGGACCATCGTCCCCTGATGTCGCGTTCCTGAGTCCGGCCCCCGACGGCGCTCCGGCGCCTAGTCTCGCGACATCTACTGTTGCGACTGCCAGCGCCGTTCGGGCCGGACATAGCGCCAGAAGGCGATCGCCACGGCCCAGGTCACCACAAACAGCCCAACCACCACGAAGCCGACGTTGTCCAGGCTCAGTGAGCTCACCCATTCGGTGACCGGGTTGGCCCAGCCGAGATCGTCATGGGCCACCGAGATCAATTCGATGGTCCCGATCAGCAGGGCGACCACAACCGACAACCCCGTGATGGTCAGGTTGTAGTAGATCTTGCGCACCGGGTTGGCGAACGCCCAGTCGTAGGCCGCCGACATGAACAACCCGTCGGCAGTGTCCATCAGACACATCCCCGCGGCGAACAACACCGGCAACGTCAGCACCGCATACCAGGGCACCCCGGCCGCCGCGCCGGTGCCGGCCAAGGTCAGCAGTGCGACTTCGGTCGCGGTGTCGAAGCCCAGACCGAACAGCACCCCGACGGCGAACATCTGGGAAGGTCGCGTAATCCGACGCATGACCGGACGCAGAATGCGGGCCAGCACACCGCGATTATCGAGCTGATCCTCCAGGTCCCGCTCGTTGAACCGGCCCGCGCGCAGCGCCGCGAAAACCCGCCAAATCCCAATCAGCGCAACCACATTGACAATCGCAATCGCGTATAGGAAGCCGCCCGAGGCCAGGGTACCGGCGATACCGAGCGCGCGGCGGGCCGGTGAGGCATCATCGAGCAGCACACCTGCAGCCTTGGCCGCGCCGATCACCAGCAGTGCCAGCACCACCACCATCGCAGCATGTCCCAGAGCGAACCAGAACCCGACGGACTTGGGCCGTGCTCCGTCGGCGGTCAACTTGCGGGTCACGTTGTCGATGGCGGCGATGTGATCGGCGTCGAACGCGTGCCGCAGACCGAACATGTAGGCGCTGACACCGAGGCCGATCGAGAACACCTGCGCGCCCACCTGATAGCGCTCGGGTGCGACCAGCAGGACCAGGGTTCCGAATCCGACCACATGCAGGGCCGCGACCACGCCGAGTAATGCGCAAACCTGCGCCCGGTCTCTGCGCGACCAGGTACCGACGAGTCGGCGTACCGCCATGTGACCTCCGCGTGGGGATCTCGCGTCCCCGTCGTGGTGACTCCGGGCGGGAGGGTCTGGCTACCAGCCGCTAGCGGCTGGACACAGTGGCGCGACCGCACCGGAATCTCACCGGTTTCCGCACCGCCCGAACTTCACCGCGACCATACCCCGCAGCACCCGACCGGACGCGGCTTACAGCGGTGTGACGTAGGCCGAGCTGATGCCGCCGTCGACCAGGAAGGTGGACCCGGTGATGAATGAGGCGTCGTCGCTGGCCAGAAACGCCACCGCGGCGGCCAATTCCTCGGGCTCGGCGAACCGGCCCAGCGGGATATGCACCAGCCTGCGCGCAGCGCGCTCGGGATCTTTGGCGAACAGTTCCTGCAGTAGCGGAGTGTTGACCGGCCCGGGGCACAGCGCGTTGACCCGGATTCCCTGGCGGGCGAACTGCACGCCGAGTTCCCGTGACATCGCCAGCACCCCGCCCTTGGAGGCGGTATAGGAGATCTGAGAGGTGGCCGAGCCCATTACCGCGACGAAGGATGCGGTGTTGATGATGGATCCCTTGCCGGCGGGCACCATATGGCGCAGCGCTGCCCGGCAGCACAGGTACACGCTCTTGAGGTTGACGTCCTGCACCCGCTGCCAGGCCGGGAGTTCGGTGGTCTCGATGAGGTCGTCGTCCGGCGGGGAGATGCCGGCGTTGTTGAAGGCGATATCCACCGATCCATAGGTGGAGGCGGCGGTGTCGAACAGATTGTTGACCGCGTCTTCGTCGGCGACATCGACCGCGACGAACAGCCCGCCGAGTTCTTCTGCCACCGGGGTACCGGTCTTGGGGTCGATATCGCCGACGACGATGGTGGCGCCCTCGGCGCGCATCCGATGGGCGGCCGCCAACCCGATACCGCTTGCCGCACCGGTGATCACCGCCACCTTGCCGGCCAACCGTTGGGTCAGGTCAATTTTCGAGACGGCCACTTAACGTTCTCCAATCGCGTAGAAGACATTTTTCGTTTCGGTGAAATGCAGCGGAGCATCAGGTCCGAGTTCGCGGCCGAGACCGGACTGTTTGAACCCGCCGAACGGGGTGTTATAGCGCACCGATGAATGCGAATTCACGCTGAGGTTACCCGCCTCGACGGCGCGTGAGACCCGCATCGCGCGGGAGAGGTTGTCGGTCCAGATCGAACCGGACAGTCCGTACTCGGTGTCATTGGCCAGGGCGATGGCGTCGGCCTCATCCTCGAACGGCAGCACGACGACGACGGGGCCGAAGATCTCCTCGGTGACGGTGCGATCGCCGCGGGCCGGGGTGAGAACCGTGGGCGGAAACCAGTATCCGGGACCGCTCGGTGCCGAACCCCGGAAAGCCACCGGCGCATCATCGGGAACGTATCCGGCCACCGACTCGAACTGCTTGCGCGAGACCAGCGGTCCCATCTCGGTGTCCCGGGCACTCGGGTCACCCACGACGACACCCTTGACCGCGGGCTCAAGCAATTCCATGAAGCGGTCAAAGACGCTGCGCTGCACCAGGATCCGGCTGCGGGCGCAACAGTCCTGACCGGCGTTATCGAAGACGCCGTTGGGTGCGGTGGCGGCCGCGCGCTCCAGATCGCAATCATCGAAGATGATGTTGGCGCTCTTGCCACCCAGTTCGAGGGTCACCCGCTTGACCTGCTGTGCCGCTCCGGCCATCACGTGCACACCTACCTCGGTGGATCCGGTGAATACCAGCTTGCGGATATCGGGATGGGTGATGAAACGCTCCCCCACCACCGACCCCCTACCCGGCAGCACCTGAAATAGATCCGGCGGTAGGCCCGCTTCCACCGCTAGTTCGCCAAGCCGGATGGATGTCAACGGCGTCCACTCGGCCGGTTTGAGCACCACGGCGTTGCCTGCGGCCAATGCCGGCGCGAACCCCCACGACGCGATGGGCATCGGGAAGTTCCACGGGGTGATGATCCCGATGACGCCCATGGGCTCGTTAAACGTGACGTCGAGCCCGCCGGCAACGGGAATCTGCCTGCCGGACAACCGTTCCGGGGAGGCCGAGTAGAACTGCAGCACATCGCGGACATGGCCGGCCTCCCACTCGGCCGCCCCGATGGGATGCCCGGAGTTGGCGACTTCCAGGGCGGCCAACTCGTCAACGTGGGCGTCGATGACCGCGGCGAACGAACGCAGCGCTGCCGCGCGCTCCGCAGGCGGGCTTGCCGCCCAGGCCTTCTGGGCGACCTTGGCCCGGGCGACGGCGTCATCGACCCCCGCCGCATCGAGCAGTTCGACGGTGCGCAGCACCTGCTCGGTGGCCGGGTTGATCAGCTCCGTGATGGTCATGAATTCACGCTTCCTTTCGACAACGTCCGGGCTCGCGAGTAGGTCCTGGCAGCATCGACGAGCCCGGTGAACAGCCGCAAATCGTCGAGATTCTCCTCGGGATGCCACTGCACGGCCACCACGAAATCATCCCCGGGCAACTCGACGGCTTCGGCCACCCCGTCCGTATCGCGCGCGCTGACCGTCAAACCCTCACCCAGGCGGTCGATGCCCTGGTGGTGATAGCACTGCACAGCCACCTCGTCCCCGAGCAGACCGGCCAGCCGACTGCCCTCCGCGGTGCGCACGGTCGAGGTGGAGAACTCCGCATTGCCCTGCTGGTGGCCGGTGTGACCGAGGAGGTCGGGCAGGTGCTGGTGCAGGGTGCCGCCGAGCGCCACATTGAGCACCTGGGCGCCACGGCAGATCCCGAGCACCGGCATGCCGCGGCGCAACGCCTCGCCCAGCAGCGCGAACTCCCAGGCGTCACGGTCGCGGGCGGGGGAATCGGTGGCCGGGTGCGGCTCATGACCGTAGGTGCCGGGGTCGACGTCGCGCCCGCCGGTGATGATCAGCGCATCGACACCGTCGAGAACCCGCGCGGCGATATCGGCGTCGACGAGTTGCGGCGGTAGCAGCATCGCGATCCCGTCGGCCCGGACCACGCCCTGAAGGTAGATGTCGGGCAGGAAGCTGGCCCGGACATCCCACACCCCGGTTTGCGCCCGTTGCAGATAGGTCGTCAGGCCGATCACCGGCCGGGCGTCAGAGGCGCTCAAAGCCGCGCACTTTCTCCCAGTCGGTCACCGCGGAGTTGAATGCCGCCAGTTCCACCCGGGCATTGTTGAGATAGTGCTCGACGACCTCGTCGCCAAACGCCTCCCTGGCGATAGTCGATCCCGCGAACAATTCAGCCGCCTCAGCCAGCGTGGTGGGCAGTCGCTGGGCGTCCCCGGCGTAGGCGTTGCCCTCGCACGGCTCGGGCAGTTCCAGACCCTGGTCGATTCCGTGCAGGCCACCGGCGATCAGCGCAGCCACGGCGAGGTACTGATTGACGTCACCACCCGGCGCACGGCACTCCACCCTCATCGAATGACCCTTGCCCACCACGCGCATCGCACAGGTTCGGTTATCCAGACCCCAGGCGATAGCGGTGGGCGCAAAGCTTCCCACGGCAAATCGCTTGTAGGAGTTGATATTCGGAGCGCTGAATAAGGTGAGCTCACGCATGGTGGCGAGCTGGCCGGCGATGAAGCTACGGAACATCGCCGACATACCCAACGGGTCGGACGCGTCGGCGAGCACGGCCGTGCCGTCGTGGCCGCGCAGCGAGATGTGGATATGGCAGCTATTGCCCTCGCGTTCGTCGAACTTGGCCATGAAGGTCAGACTCTTGCCGTGCTGGTCGGCGATCTCTTTGGCGCCGTTCTTGTAAATGGTGTGGTTGTCACAGGTGACCAGGGCGTCGTCGTAACGGAAGGCGATCTCCTGCTGGCCGGGATTGCACTCTCCCTTGACGCCCTCGCAGTACATGCCGGCGCCATCCATCCCCACCCGGATGTCGCGCAATAGCGGCTCTAGGCGCGTCGAGGCATGTATCGCGTAGTCGACGTTGTAATCGGTCGCCTTACTCAGGCCCCGATAGCCGGCCGCCCAGGCGTCGCGGTAGGTGTCGTCGAACACCATGAACTCCAGCTCGGTCCCGACGAACGCGGCCAGGCCGCGCGGTGCCAGCCGGTCAAGTTGGGTGCGCAGGATGGCGCGCGGCGAGGCGATGACCGGACCGCCGCCCACCCAGTGCAGATCAGCCATCACCAGGGCGGTGCCGGGCAGCCACGGAATCAGCCGCAGGGTGCTCAGGTCCGGCGCCATCACCATATCCCCGTAGCCCGACTCCCAGCTGGACATCGCGTACCCGTCGACGGTGTTCATCTCCACGTCGACGGCCAACAGGTAGTTGCAGCACTCGGTTCCGTGAGCGGCGACTTCCTCAGCGAAAAGCCGGGCTGAGACCCGCTTGCCGGTGAGCCTGCCCTGCATATCGGTGAACGCCACGATCACGGTGTCGATCTCGCCGGCGGCCATCAGCCGATCCAGCTCACCGGCCGTCAGCAGCCCGTGCCGACGGCCGGCTGTGCTGTCAGGCGACACGAGCGCCCCCTTCGCTTGAACGTAACAACAGGCCGCCCGATGTGCGGTCGGGGTCAAGGTTTACATAACCGACACCGTTAAAGGTAGGACGACAAGGCCCTAACCGGCATATCGTCCCTACCACGCGCGCTTTATTGCCGATGAAGGAGACCCGCCATGCCCGAGGGCCACGAACTACTCGATGACGACGAACGGCAGCTGGCCAAGTTGGGGTACTCCCAGGAACTGTCCCGTTCCTGGTCGGGTTTCAACAACTTCGCCATCTCGTTCTCGATCATCTCGATCCTGGCGGGCTGCTTCACCTCGTTCGGCCTGGGCTGGAACAACGGCGGCCCGGCAGCCATCGCCTGGGGCTGGCCAATTTTGGCGGCGTTCATCCTGCTGGTCGGGTTCTGCATGTCGGAGTTGGTGTCGGCATTTCCCACCTCGGGTGGAATCTACTGGTGGGCGGCAAAGCTCGGCGGCCCCAAGGCCGGGTACTACACCGGCTGGCTGAACCTCGTCGGGCTGATCGCGATCCTGGCCTCGGTGGCCTACGGCAGCGCGACGTTCCTGGACCTGACGCTGGGCACCCTCAGCGAGAACTGGCTGGCCGGTTACAGCCTCAAGCGGGTGTTCGTGATGTTCCTGATCATCCTGGTGGTGGTGGCCTCGACCAACATCTTTTCCAGTCACCTGCTCGCCGTCCTTAATAACATCTCGGTCTGGTGGCATGTGGCGGGCGCGGCGACGGTGATCGCGATTCTGGTCCTGGTTCCCGATCACCATGCCAGCGTCGGTGACGTGTTCGCCAGGACAGTGAACAACAGCGGCATGTTCGACGGGGCCACCTCCGGTTTGGGTTGGCTGCTGATCGTGTTGCCGATCTCGGCGATCCTCACCCAGTACACGATCACCGGCTACGACGCTTCGGCGCACCTGTCTGAGGAGACTAAGAGTGCGGCCGACGGCGCGGCCAAGGGCATCTGGCGGTCGATCTTCTATTCGGCGATCGGCGGCTGGATTCTCCTGCTGTCCTTCCTATTTGCGGTTCAGGACGCCGACGGGGTGTCCAAGGCCGGCGGCGCGGTGGCGGCGATCTTCAGCCAGGCGCTGACGTCCAAGTGGGCGGCGGCGGTGTTGTTCATCTCCACGGCCGGGCAGTTGTTCTGCACCACGGCCTGTCAGACCAGCGCATCCCGCATGCTGTTCGCGTTCAGTCGGGACCGCGCGGTGCCCGGCCATCAGCTGTGGTCGGCGGTGAACTCCCGCAAGGTGCCGGCCAATGCGGTGATCGTGACGGCGGCGATCGCGGCGATCATCACCCTGCCCGCCCTGGTGCCGGTCGACATCAACGGTGCGCCGGTGCCGATCGCCTTCTTCGCGGTGGTCTCGATCGGCGTCGTCGGGCTGTATCTGGCGTTCGCGGTGCCGATCTACTACCGCTGGAAGGCCGGCGATTCGTTCGAGGTCGGCAGTTGGAACCTCGGCAGCCACTACAGGTGGATGGCCCCGCTGGCCCTGGCCGAGATCATCATCACCTCGATCGTCGCGATGTTCCCGACCTCGCTGGGTGGCGTGCCGTGGGATGCCAGCTTCGAATGGAAGTTCCTCAACTACACCCCACTGCTCGTCGGCGGCACGTTCACCCTGCTGTGGATCTACTGGCACGTCTCGGTGAAGAAGTGGTTCACCGGGCCGGTGCGCCAGGTCGACGAGACCGGTGCGCAACTGGGCGGGGTCCGCTAACCGGAGGCGTCAGACTCCGATCACCCGGATCAGTTCTTCCAGCCCGCCGAAGTCGGCGGCATTGCGGGTGTAGAGGTCGAGGCCGTGTGTGTGGGCGGTAGCGGCGATCAGCAGGTCGGCGAATCGGGTCCGGGGATGCGGGCCTTTTCCCAACGCGGCGGCAGCCACGAGACCGTAACTTCGTGCCGCTGCAGCATCGAATGGGATGGGCTCGAACTTCGCCTCGACCTCCTGAAGTCGGGCCTGCCGCCTGGCCGCCTCCACCGGATCCCCGGCCAGCAAAGGCCCAGCGGCCAGTTCAGCGGCAGTGACGGCCGAGATCGCCACCTCGTCGGGCAACGCGGATCCCACTGCCGGATCATGCCAATCGATCACCACCGAGGTGTCCAGCAGTCCGGTCCGGTTCACCTCGTTATGCCCTGATCGAAGGCCCTGTCGAGGTCTTCGCGGAACCGATGGCGGTCAATCCGGACGCCGGCGGCGGCCATGTCATCGATCTCTGTGCGGCTGACGAAAGTGCGCCGGCGCGCCGTGATCGGTCTGAGTTCGGCCACCGGTTCGCCGTTACGGGTGACGATGAACGTCTCCCCTGCCGTGACGGCCTCGATCACTTTCGCGTTGTCGTTGCGCAACTCACGCTGCGCGATAGTTCGGGCCATAGCCCAAGTGTAGCGAGAGATGCTACAGATCGCTACGCCGCTGGCGGGCGTCACCGCACCTAACGATCAGCGGGCTTCACTGTCCGCGGGCTTGTCGATGGCGATGACCTCGCCGCGGTTGATCGACACCCAGTCCCGGGCCTGCAGATACGGTCGGAAGGCCTCGGCGATCGCCTGCTCATCGGCGGGGGTTTTCGGCCGCTGTAGCTCATAGAGGTGGGGGAACTCCGTCCAGGCGACGACGGCGTCCCACAGTCGCACGGCCGCGTCCCCGGTGGGTGGGTCGACGAGCACCGGACCAAATAGGCACTGGCCGTCCGGGAAGAACAGCGTCGGCACGCCGTACCCCTTGGCGTCGACGACGCGCTGATGCTCGGCCCGCACCTCGTCGTGCGTGGTCGGGTCGGCGATCGCCGCATCAACAAGATCGGGGTCCATTCCCAACTCGGCCAGCAGGTGGCGGGCGACGGATCTCTCGTGCGGCTTGTGGCCCTCGACATGCAGGGCACGGCCGGCCCGGGCGTACCAGGCGTCGAGGTCGGCCATCGACGAGCGCCGCACTAACGCACCAATACGCATCATGGACCACCCGTATGACCACTCGCGCTCCCACGGATGCTTCTTGCCCTCAACGCGATTGATCTCCTCGAGACTGAAGAAGCGCCAATTGACCTGCAGCCCAGTCAATCTGCTGACCTCCCGAATCCAGAGCGAGGTCTGATATGCCCACGGGCACATGACGTCGAAGTGGAAATCGACGAATTCCGGGCGCCCGGTCACATCGTGTACCGCAGATTGCGAGCGGCGCGCTCACCGAGTTCGGCGTCGCCGGTCCAGGTGATGTCGCGCGCGTCGATGGGGCCCTGCGGGTCGATGCGGCCGCAGGCCAGCTGGATGAATGTGGTCGAGTCGGTACTGACCTTGACGTTCGGATTGTCCAGGTGCTCAACCTGTTTGGCTCGCCCGTCGACGGCGACCGCATACTCGGCCGTGATCGGTCCGGTGAGGCGGAAGACGATACTGCTGCCGTCGGGAAGGCCCACCTTCTTGCCCACGATATAGCTGAGTGAGCCTTCCACTTCGGCCAGTGCGATCTCGGCGGCCACCCCGGTGTCCTCAGTCGACAGGCCCAACGGCGTGGTGATATCGCGCTCGTGGACCCAGAAATCGAACACCCGGATCGCCATAAACTTTCCATACGTGCCCGGACCCACCGGAGTAAATGACGGGCGCTCCACATCAGCCTGCGACAGCGCGGCCAGATCGTGCCGACGGCTGGCGAAGACCTCGCGAACCCTATCCAGATACTGCGCCCCGTGCAGACCGGCCGTCTGTGCCAGGAACTCCCCTGCACGCTCGAATGGCGGCATCTCGGTGGCGTCGGCGGGTAGCCAGCCGGCCAGCACCGCCTCGACACTGGTCAGGTGGTCGACAACCCCCCGCACGGTCCATTCCGGGCACAGTGATTGCACCTGCCACTGGGCCTCATTCAGGCCGGCACACAATGCTTCCACCGCGGAATAGCAGTCGTTCAACGCGGTACGGAGTTCCTCGGCGCTGCGCGTTACCGTCGTTGATGCCATGTTCGAAATCCTCCGTAGCCCAGAGCGTCGGGGCATTTCCCAGACCGGACCCCCACGTTAGTAGTCCAGCGTAAAGAAAAATGGCCAGATTTACTAGGCGGACATATATAAATGACATTAGGGTAGCGTCCGAGCTCTTCTCCTAGACGGAACGCCACTCATGACTGACTCGTATCTGGGCTACCGGGGCAAGGACGCCGATACCGAATGGGGCTCGTTCTACAACCCCGCGATGGCGCCGTTGCCGGCCGATGTCGTCACCGCACTCGAGCACGGCCCCCAGGCCGATCAGGTGATGCTGGCGTTAGACGACGCGGCGACGATTCTCGATGAGGGCTACCACCAGACCGAGAACGGCTTCGCACACCTGCACGGTGGTGGCATCCACGTCTCGGTACGCACCGATATGCCCGGGGTGACGCCGCAGATGTGGTCGTGGTGGTTCGGTTGGCACGGCAGCGAATCGAGCCGTTACAAGCTGTGGCACCCGCGCGCGCACGTCTCCGCGCGTTGGGATGACACCGACGGCGAAGGCCGTTACGTCGGCCGGACGTCGATCATCGAGGAGTACATCGGCTCGACGTTCGTCCATGGCGGTATCTCCTTCATCGAGCCGAACCAAATCGGACTTGATCCGACCAAGCTTGGCGATGGTATTGCGGTGTGCGCTCGGGTGGTCTCACCGCAGCTGCCCGTCGAGTTGGGTTCGATGATCCATCACGTGCGGCCCATCCCCGGCGGCAGCGAGATGCGGTCCCGGTTTTGGATGGGCGGCCAGTTCGTGTCGGTTCGCCGGGGTAACCGCCTAACCGATAGGGCAATCCAGCCGATCGTGGCCCGCCAACTTCCCGCCGCGCGCGATACCCTGGTGCACTGCGCCCAGGAGATGAACCATCTCGCCGGGATCCTGCCGGCCATCTATGCCAGGTTTACTGGCGGGTAGCGCGAAAGATTCCCGTAGAACCGTCTACTATTTCGTCCATGGAGGCTACCGCGACCAAACGCGGCCGAGGCCGGCCCCGGATCCACGAGGATGACGTGCTCCTGGAGGCCGCCTTCAGGGCTTTCGCGGCCGACGGCTACGAGGGCATGTCAGTGCGGACGGTGGCAACTGAGCTTGGCCTGAGCCACGGCGCGCTGAACCGGCGCTTCGGCAGCAAGTGGAACATCTTCGAAGCCGCGATCACCCACGGCTTTGCAAACATGATCGCGGCGATGCAAGCCGAACGGGCCGCCCGTCAGGCACCTGCCGACGATCTCGCGGCGGTGCGTGAGCTAATCCGCAGCTTCATGGTGGTCAATGAACCTCGGCCTGAGTTCTGCCAGTTGATGAATATGGAGGGTCTGCGCCGAACCCCGCAGCTGGAGTTGATTCTTCAGCAGAGCCTCGGAACCCTGGTGCCGGATTTCAGCGCTCTGTTGCGCCGACTGGAGGCGGCAGGGGTGATCTACCCCATCTCCATGCGGGCGCTGTTCTTCCTGGTGGCCCATGGCGCGGAAGCGGCATTCAGCCTGACGGGGATCTCGTCGTACTTCGATAAACTCGACGGTCACCTCGACGCCCAGGCACATATCGAGGATATGACCGATCTCATCATGCGCGGGATCACCCGCTAGGCCTCAGGGTTCCGCGCGCTCAAGGTTCCGCGCGCTCAGGGTTCCGCGCGCTTGGCCTTTGAATCGCCCTCCAGCTCAAGCACGTCCCGTATCAGATTTTCATTGATGAAGTCGAACTCAATGTTCTCGACGCTCATGTGGTGACGCACCCTGTTGAAGAACTCATTGACCGCCGAGTTGTACTTGAAGGCGGCATGCCGATTGAGCTCTGGCACTGCTGCGGCGGTCAGCCGCATGGCCATCGCGGTGTAGACGACGCGTTGGGCAGCGTCGGCGACATCGGCCGGAGCCACCAGCCGAATTTCGGACAGCAGCGAGGTGAATTGACCGACTTCGTCATCGAGAACTCCAGTCTCCCTGATGAGCCGCACCAGAATCTGCATCCGGCTCCCGCCGGCTTCGATCGCGGGATAGATCTCTCGGGCGGCCTCGAGGAGTTCGCGGTCATCGGTCTCCGGGGATATCACCGTGGCGGCCGCAGGCCCCCACCGCTGGGCGATCCGTTCCAGCGCGGCCGGACCCACATCGAGCTTCTGGATCCCGATGATGAACGCCATCGCTCCTTCACGAAGGTGTGCGTTGCGTTGCCGCGACTCCTCGGTGGCAATGGTGCGGTCGTGCATTTTGGAGGAACTCCAGTACCCGACAAGGCCACCGATCAGGGTGCCCAACAGGCCTGTTGCCGCAGTAATGCCCAGACTGATCAAGCCGGAGGTGTCCATGATTGCTTCCGCCATTCAGCCGGCCGACGACATACTTGCGTCGCGCCTGCGAATAATATCCTGCGGCGGGTGCCCGGCGTATGCGCGTTCTAGTAGGTGCTGCTGCGCAGCACGATCTCGGCGGCCAGTTGCGCCGTCGACTCCGCGGCACTGCGTCGGCTGGCGAACTCCACCAGGCGATAGTCGCCGTAGACAAACCGCTGGCTGGCCTTGGCCATGGCGCGGGCGGCCGGGCTGGTGACCAAGACCGTGGTGTTCATCTCGACCGCCGGGCAGTCCGGATCCCGGATCACCCCGTGCGGATCAGCGACCCTGGGATGCCCGCGGTCGATGACCACCAACCCGGTGAACCGGTCGGGCCGCATCGCGGCCGCCTCCCACGCGAGTTCGGCACCGAACCGGTCACCGACGAGCACCGCCCACGGCACCTCGAGGGTGTCGAGAATTGCCACCACAGCCTTGGGATGCAGTCGGGGATCGGCTCCGATGACCACGGTCCGCACCGAAGCGATATGAAGCCGTTGACACAGGGTGTCGTAGGCGGCCGGCGCGTGTTGTGCGGCGCCGATCAGAGCGACATAGGGCCCCCTTTCCGGTCCGTTGACACTCACCGGCACCGGAAAGCCGTCGACAGTCATCAACGTCGCAGCCATCCGCCCACGCTACTGGGCGCCACCACGTCATGAACCGGTTTCCGGCAGCAATCTCAGGGGCAGCTCAGGAAGATCGGATCCTGGCGACCTGTTTGGTGAAGACGTCCAAGAATGTCTGTGGCAGTTCAGCTTTGGGCTCGATCCGTGGGTTACCGGCCGGTAGCGCAATAGCGAAAACCGCAAGCTCGCCCACGTTCCGGAATGCCATGTAAATGCTGCTCGCCGCGTTTCGGAGCGTCATGGTCTGCAGGTAACCCAACCCACCCGGCTCGAGGCCGGCCAACTCGGCGGTGGTGATGGGGATGCCCGGGGAGTCGGGGTCGAAGAAGGCCTCGAACCTCGCGCAGCGACTGGCCGCCGCTTCGATCTTGTCCAGATCAAGATTCCACGACAGCAGGGTCATCGCGATTCGTGCCCCGTCATAGGAGACGGCGTACTTGGCCGCACTCCCCGGGCCGCGTTCGGCCGACTGCGCGATCACATTGGTCAGGGCATTGGAGCAACCCTGTGGCCGCGAGAGCATCGGAGGGGGTTCCCCCGCACCGTCGGGCTGTCCGGGCTTGTCGATGATCCGGTCGTATTGGACGCCGGGCGGAAAATCGTTTTCGCGCAACAGTGCCTGCTCAAGGACGGCACCCGGCCACGTTGCGGTGCCCGACACCGTGGTGCCGCAGCCGGTGAGAATCAGGGCCCCGGTCAGAACTGCCGCCACCGCTGCCCGACCCGCCATGGGCTTCAGCGTAGGCGACGCGTCAGCGTTGGCACCCCAGCGAGCTGGAGATGCGTCAGCGTCGGCACCCCAGCGAGCTGGAGATGCGTCAGCGTTGGCACCCCAGCGAGCTGGAGATGGTCGGGCGGGCCGGTGATGAGCCGTCCAACAGTCCCAGGACGGCGTCGAGGTCCAGGTGAGCGGTCAGCAGGTCGGCCATCAGATCCCACTGGGCATCGCGACGGGCAGACACGTTGACATCCGGCGCCACGCGAAATCCGGGCCGGCCCGCAGCCGCGGCAGCGCCGGTAAGCCAGTCCCGCCGGAAGTCATCGTTATCGAACAATCCGTGCCAATGGGTGCCGAACACCCGATCGCGGGCGTACCCCTGGGCCGTGCCAGCGGCCTCGAACCAGGTGGCCTCGGCGCAGCGAACCACCTGTCCGTGGTGGATCTCGTAACCGGCCAGCGGGCTTTCCCAGCGGCGCAACTCCTTATCCGCGGCGAATGCGATATCGGCGTCGAGCAGGCCGAGTCCGGCCACGCTGCCGCGCCGGCTCTCAACGGTGTCCTCGATACGCCGGCACAGCATCTGAAAGCCGCCGCAGATACCGAGCACCACTCCGGGGTGCGCCACGATGGCATCGGCCAGGCCGCGATCACGCAGCCATTCCAGATCAGCGACGGTGGCCTTGCTGCCCGGTATGACGACGACATCGGCGTCAGCCAAATCGGCGGGCTCGCTGACCCAGCGGACCAGCACCCCGGGTTCGCAGGCCAGTGCCTCGATATCGGTGGAGTTGGAGATCCGGGGCAGCCTGATGGCCGCGACCCGCAGCACCTGCCGGCCGTGTGGGGGTGCCGGTACCCCGACGAGCGCGCCGGTCACTGCGGACAGCGAATCTTCAGCGTCCAGCCACAACTCGTCGCTATAGGGCACCACGCCGTAGGTGGGCCGGCCGGTGAGCGCGGCCAACTGATCCAGACCGGGCGCCAGCAGTGCCGGATCGCCACGGAACTTATTGATGATGAATCCCGCGATGAGCGCTTGATCCTCCGGCGACAGCACAGCCACCGTGCCGAACAGGTGCGCCAGCACGCCGCCGCGATCGATATCGCCGACCACGACGACGGGCAGGTTCGCCGCGCGGGCCAGTCCCATATTCGCCAGATCGGTTGCGCGCAAATTGATTTCGGCGGGTGACCCGGCACCCTCACAGATCACCACGTCGAACTCGGCTCGCAACCCGGCGAGTTCCTCGGCGACCACACCGGCCAGTCGATCGCGATAGGTGATGTAGTCGGTCGCGCTGACGGTGCCGATCGGCCGGCCTCGCACCAGCAGTTGGGAGGTCCGGTCACTGCCGGGCTTGAGCAGTACCGGGTTGAATCGGACACTGGGCGCCAGACCGGCGGCCCGCGCCTGCATACCCTGGGCCCGGCCGATCTCGCCACCGTCGACCGCGACCACCGAATTGTTGCTCATATTCTGTGCCTTGAACGGCGCGACCCGAATTCCCTTGCGCACCAACAGTCTGCACAAACCTGCGACCACCATCGACTTACCGGCATCGGAAGTGGTGCCGGCGATGAGGAGCGCGCCGCCGCTCACTTCTTCCCGCCGAGCAGACGTAAAATCGCACTCCGGAGCGCCCAATCGTGCGAGTTTGCGTCTGCTCGCGACAGGAGCAGGCTCACGGCGCGAGCGTCAAAATCTCGGCGCCGTCTTGGGTCACGACGAGCGTGTGCTCGAACTGGGCAGTCCACCTGCGGTCCTTGGTGACCACCGTCCAGCCGTCATCCCAGATCTCATAATCCAGAGAGCCCAGATTGATCATCGGTTCGATGGTGAACGTCATACCCGGCTCCAGCACTGTCTCCACGCTGGGCTGGTCATAGTGCAGAACCACCAGTCCGTTGTGGAAGGTCGTTCCGATCCCGTGACCGGTGAAGTCCCGAACGACGTTGTAGCCGAACCGATTCGCGTATACCTCAATCACCCGGCCGACCACCGACAGTGCCCGGCCGGGCTTGACGGCCTTGATGGCACGCATAGTCGCCTCATGTGTGCGTTCGACCAGTAGCCGGTGTTCGTCGCTTACGTCGCCGGCCAGGAAGGTGGCATTGGTGTCGCCGTGCACACCGTCGATGTACGCGGTCACGTCGATATTGACGATGTCGCCCTCGGCCACCACCGTCGAGTCCGGGATGCCGTGGCAGATGATCTCGTTGAGTGAGGTGCAGCAGGACTTCGGAAAGCCCCGGTAGCCCAACGTAGACGGGTAGGCGCCGTGGTCGACCATGTAGTCGTGGGCGATACGGTCGAGTTCGTCGGTGCTCACCCCGGGCGCCACAGCCCTACCGGCCTCGGCCAGCGCTCCGGCCGCGATACGTCCGGCCACTCGCATCTTCTCGATCACCTCGGGGGTTTGCACCCAGGGTTCGTCGCCCTCAGCCGCGGTGGACCGTCCCACGTATTCGGGCCGCGGAATCGACTTCGGCACCGGCAGGGTCGGTGAGACGAACCCGGAACGAAGGGGGCTACGCACTGGCATATTCCTCACATTAACGGCGGCGCAACGGCTTCAACGGGCCTCGACTGCGCACCGACCGCTTAGGTCCACGAATCGTCACCGAGCCCATCACGATTCGGCCGGTCAACACCACATGCGGCCTGCCCTCGCCGGGTGGGTCCTTACGGCGATCGCGGGCGCTGCCGCCGTAGACGATCACATCATCGATCGACGCGCTGGCCCCGTCCGGGAGCCGGATGTCCAGCGACCCGCGGACCAGGTCCAACTCGATCACCACGACCGGCCCGGCGAAGCGGGCGCTGGTCAGGTCGAGGTCCACCGAACCCACCCGGCGCACCAGAGCCAGTCGGGTCGGGACCATCCACTCGCCGTGGCGGCGCAGCGAGCCCAACCAGCCGCGCAGCTCGAGTCGGTCGGCCGAGGAGGTAGCAATGGCACCCGGACCCGGAAGGTCTTCGATCAAGGCTTCGAGGTCGACCGGTTGGCGGGCCGTCGACACCTGCGCCGAGCGCTCCTCGAACTCGCCGATATCGATCAACCCGAGCGCAACGGCGTTGTGCAGCCGCCGCAGCGTGCCGTTGCGATCAGCATCAGACAACCGCAACGCGGGGGTGCTTTCGATCTCGGTCATGGCCTTTCTAACTTACCTTCTGCACTAAACTCCCCGACTATGTCCGATTTACCAAGAAGAACCGTCCTCGGTGCCGCCGTCGCCGGTGCCGCCGCCGTTCCCCTGGCCGCCTGCAGCAAGTCCGCCGATGCGCCACCGGCGGAGACCACCCAGAAGGCCGGCCAAGCCCTGGCCGCCGTCGCCGACGTTCCGGTGGGGTCCGCGATTGTCGCGCACGGCACCCTGATCAGCCAGCCATCCCCCGGGGTGTTCAAGGGGTTCGTCGCCAAGTGCACACACGCCGGCTGCGCAGTGGGCGTCCGGGACGGTGCCGTGATCTGCCCGTGCCACGGCAGCCGGTTCAACTTTGCCGGTGCCGTGACCCAGGGCCCCGCGACCGAGCCGCTGACCCCCCGGGCGGTGGCGGTCCAGGGCGGCGAAATCGTTGTCGCCGAAGCGAATTCCGCCGCCGCGGACCCCTCCGCATCGATCAGATGAAGCTGATGTCGCTGATCCGGATCCTGTTGGCCTGAACCCCGGTCAGAGTGATCTTGGTGCCGGCGAAGGTGATGACGGCGTTGCCGTTCTCGCTGGTGATCCGCACCCCGGTCCGGCCGGGCTGCCCGAGGTTCTCGAAGCGCAACTTGTCCTGGCCGACCCTGAAGTCGGTGATCACTGCAGTGACACCGGTGGCGCTGATGACGAAGGTGTCCCGGCCGGCCGCGCCGGTCATGGTCTGGTTGCCGGTACCGGCCACCAGCAGATCCGCCTTGGTGCCGCCGATCAGGGTATCGCCGCCGTTGGAGCCGATCACCAACTGAGGTGAGTCCGGGTTCGCCATGACGCCACCACCGGTGAGACCACTGCGACGCTCGTAGAAGACGAAGGCGTCGGCCTGCATGTGCTCGGTATCGGTGTTCTTCAGGATCACCGAGGACAGCGTCATTGATTCGATCTCCCGCATGGTGGCGGGGTCGAAGCCCTGGTTCTGGTACCAGAACCGGTCACCATCACGGAGGTCCTGGAACTGTTCGGCGATGATCACGCCGAAGGTCTGGCCCACCATCGCACCGGCGACGTGGTTCTCGGCCAGTCCGCCGATCCACAGCTCCACCTTGTCCACGTCACCATAAGCGGCCTCCAGGGCTGCCGCGGTCTCGGCATCGGAGGTGATGGCCGCGAAGCTGGCGTAGGGCGTCAGGCCCAGCGCCACCCGGGTTTCGTTCAGGGTGCCGAGTCCGAGATCACGTCCGCGCTGCAGATTGATGGCGGCCAGGTCCATACCCACGCCCGGCACGAATAGGAAGTTGCGCAGGTCGTCGACGATATGCACGTCGAGGGCGTTGGACAGATCATTGGTCAGGTGGCGCAGCAGGCCATCGGCGCCACTGTCGATGACGAAGTCCGCCGGGTCCTGGAAGAACGCATCCTTGAGTGTGACCGGTGTGCCGATCACGTTGCCCAGCTCGTCGGTCTTCTCCAGATTGGCCGAGACGATCGAGTGCCCGAACCGGAATGCGGCACCGGCGAATTCCTCGGTCAGACTCGGATCGACGCCCGCCTTATAGCCCCGATAGGGCGTGATCGCGTTGGAGCCGAGCAGGTGCGGCAGGAACTCGCTGTAGGTGATGCGGGCGATCTCCGCGGTGACGATCGCGCGAGCCTGCGCGTAGAGCTGGTCGCCGGTCCAGTCGGGATGGGCCACCTTCAGCTGGTCGACCTGGCGGTTGTGCTCGCGCAGGAACAGGGTCTGCAGGGCGGTGAGGTCAGGATTCTCCTCGACCCGGATATCGCCGGCCACGAACGCGCCATCAACGATCGGCAGGTTGTTGCCGGCCGAGGTCAGCAGATAACCGTCGGCGCCGCGCAGGCTGGCGGCAATGGCCGCATCCGAGCCATAGACCATTGAACCGTCGATCCAGCCCGTCACGTTATTGGTGGTAAGGGCCGGACTGCCGGCGACTCCGGTCAGCGGGTCGATGACCGAGCGGGTCATCGAGATCGAACCGCTCAGCATGGGGTCGCCGTCCGGAACGGTGATGTCGATGTGGGTGACCCTGTCCGACAGCGTGAGGTTGATGTCGTGGTCGATGAACTGACCCCAGGCGTACATCATTCCGGATAGCCCCTCGGCGTTCGGGGTCTCAGCGTTGCCGGCGACAACCAGGTTGCTGACCGTGCGGGCGTTGGGCAGATCGGTGCGAAGAGCCGAGATGCCATCGCTGAAGTGGGCCGTGCCGATCCGGGTGAAGGCGGCACCGACGACATTGAATCCGGTGTTGGTGAGGTTATTGCCGCTGCCATCGATCGAGCGGTAGATAACTCCGGGCCGCGGCGGCCTGGGCGCAGGGGCAATGGCCTGCTGCGGCCTGGCGGCTGCCGCCGCGGACGTCGTGGACGTCGTGGACGTCGTGGTCGCTGTGGACGTCGTGGCTGTGGTGGATATGGTCGAGGCGAGTCGGGATGCCGTGTCGCGGGTCGCGCTGGCTACGGACCGGGCGGCCGCGCCACGGTCGGTTCGGTGCGTCGAAGCACTCGCACTTCCGGTCGATGACGCCGACGGGGCATCGTCGGCCCAGGCCGATGCGGCTGCCGTCACGCTGCCGATCCCGAGGGCGATGGCGAGGGCGCCGATTCTTCCAATAGTGATAACTTTCGCGGTTCCTAACATGGCTTTATGCCTCTTTTCCTTAGCTTTTTCTGAGGTGATCAGATGTGGGTCTAGCTTCTGAGCCGGTGCGCCCGATCTGGATAGAAAGCACCTTTGAACTGGTCGTGTTATTCAATTAACGAGCACATAACATCATCTCTTGGCACTCAAGTCAAGTACTTCACGGTGCCAATTTCGGTCGCCACTGATCAGCAACCTGAGGGACTCGGTGTCCAACCTCAGGTTCGAGTTAGTGTCGGCGCCGGCCAGGTTCGGGCGATTGGACGGTTGCGTAGTAGGATGCGGAGCAGGGTTGGATCTAGGCGAATTCGACTGCATCCACATCCCTGAACTGCATGGTGAGCGACCGTGAGTCGACGCCATCTCGGCGAGGAAGGGCGGTGCTGTGCCAGAGCGAAAGCCCGACCCGACCGGAGCCAAGATCCTCGACGGTGCGATCCGCGTGCTCGGGGACTTCGGCGTCAAACGGGCGACCGTCGAGCTTGTGGCGAGTTACGCCGGCGTGTCGCACATGACGATCTACCGCCGTTGGCCGAGCAAGAACGATCTCCTCAAAACCGCCATCATCGGTGAGTTCACGACACTGCTCGACACCGCGTTCGATCAAACCGGCAAGCACGGCACCTCGTTCGCCGAGCGGACGCTGACCGCCTTCACCGAGACCGTCTGGGCAGTGCAGAGTCATCCGCTGGCTCTTCGAGAGCTGAACATCGAATCCAGCGAGCAATTGCCGATGCTGTCGAGCACATCCAGCGCAGTCATGGAAGCGGGCGTGCCCCTGGTCGCTGGGCAACTCCAACGTCTCGGCACGACCGTCGAGCAGACGCCGGCGGACCTCGATTCAATCGCCGACGTGTTCGTCCGAATGGGCTACTCCTTGGTCGTCGTCAAACGACCAGGACAGCTGCTGACCACCCGCGCCGAGGTCGCAGAATACGCAGGCGAGTGTTTCGGCCCGTACCTGCAGGGCCTGACCGACAAGACTGGTCTCCCCGCCGACGACGCGGTCGTCGTCGACCTCGATCAGCATCGACTCGCGCGGAAGCGCTCTCAACGGCCCTACCTGCAGATCGCTGTCGCGAGCATCTTCAGCGTCCTGACACTTGGAGCCGGACTGACCGCAGTTCTCAATGGCAACGTCAAAATTCCATTCATCACCCCGGCCGGCATCAGCAAGCCCACGACCGTGGAGACCCCCACCGGCTACGCCCCGGGCTCCAGATCGGAGGGACCTGGCGCGAACTCCGAGCCGCAACTCCCCGGTGCCGCACCGGCGGAGCCGTCGTCGCCCGGCTCGCTGGACCCGGAGTTTGCGGCCCGGCCGTCCGCGATACCGGCACCCATCCCCCAGACCCAGCCCGGCCAGAACGCCGTCGCAGTTGTCGGTGCAATTGGGGGAAATTCCCCAGACAGCACCGGGCTCAATCCGGCCAATCCGGTGCCGGCAGCTCCGGCACCCCCCAAACCGACCCCGGGACCGCAACCCGCACCGGGACCGGGACCGGGACCCCAACCAGGACCGGGACCGGGACCCCAACCGGGACCGGGACCCAAACCCGCACCGGGATCCCAACCGGGACCAGGACCTCAGCCAGGACCCAAACCGGGACCCAACCAACAGGGCCCCAACCAACCGGGCCCCAACCAACAGGGCCCCAACCAACCGGGACCCAACCAACAGGGCCCGGGTTCCAACCAGTCCGGCCAGGGCAATCAGTCAAACCAGCAGTCTGGACGATCCAACTGACCCAGCCGGAAGGCAACCGGTCGGTAAGCGCTCAGGCCAGGTAGCCGTCGGGCAGTTCCTGCAACATCTGCTTGACCATCCGGACCGCATAGGCCGATGAGCCGCCGCCGACTATGAGCGCTGCGAACGCCAGGTCGCCACGGTAGCCCGCGAACCAGGCATGCGAGCCGCCCTCGAACTCGGCCTCCCCGGTCTTGCCGTAGACCTCGCCGACGCTGTCAATCTCCCTGGCGGTGCCGTTGGTCACCACAAGGCGCATCATCGATCGCAGGCCGTCGAGGATCGCCGGGGCGGCCGGCGGGTTCTCACCGGTCTCGGTGGTCTGACTGCCCACGATCAGGTGCGGCGTCGGCGTCGTGCCGGCCGCGACGGTGGCCGCCGCGAGTGCCATCCCGAACGGGGTCACCAGAACCTTGCCCTGCCCGAATCCGTCTTCGGTGCGCTCGGCGAGGTTGACGGTTGGCGGCACGGTGCCGGTGACGGTGGTCAGACCCTCAATCGTGAAGTCGGCCCCAATCCCGAACTGCGAGGCCGCATCGGTGAGCGCTTTCGGCGGCATCCGGCTGGCCAGTTCGGCGAATGTGGTGTTGCAGGAGTTGGCGAAGGCCTTGGCCATGGGGACAGTGCCGAGGTCGAACCTGTTGTAGTTGGGGATGGTGCGATCGCCGATATCGATCTGGCCCGGGCAGCCCAGCAGGGTGTTGGGCGTGGCCATATTGCGTTGGATCGCCGCGCCGGCGGTGACGATCTTGAAGGTCGATCCCGGCGGGTAGAGCCCCGTGGTGGCCGCCGGACCGTCGGCATCGGCGGCCGCGTTCTGGGCGACCCCGAGGATTGCCCCGGTCGACGGTTTGATCACGACGAGCATAGCCTTGCGCCACTGTCCGTCGACCGCGTGCTGGGCGGCATCCTGAATACCGCGGTCCAGCGTCAGCGATATCGATGGCGTCGGCTTGGCCGGAACCTCGGCGAGGACGTCGACGTCGGCCCTGTTCCTGTTCACACTGACCACTCGCCAACCGGCCTCGCCGTCGAGTTCGTCGACCACCGCTTTCCTGACCTCGTTGATGACGGCGGGCGCGAAAGTCGCGTCGGTGGCAAGCATTTCAGCCTGGGGCGTGACGACAACACCGGGTAAACCGTCGAGTGCCTGAGCCACGCGGTCATGGTCGGCCGGCTGCAGCGTGATGAGTTCCAACGGCGCGTTGGACGAGCTGGCCTCCTCGGCCAGCCGCTGCGGGTTAAGGGTGTCATCGAATGGGCGGAGTACATCGCTGACCACCCGCGCGGTCGACATCAGTCTGGCGCCGGCCTTCGCGGCGTCAAGTTGGTAATGGAAGAGACTGCCGGGCACCAGAACCTCGGTGCCGCTCTGTTCGTTGACCGATGCCCGCCGCGATGGGTCGGCCCGCAATTCGAAGGTCTGATTCTCGCCGAGTTTGGGGTGCAGGGCGCTGGCGATCCAGCGGACGCGCCACCTGCCCTCGTCGCGGATCAGGTTCAGCACGCCATCGTAGGTCCATGTTCGCTTCTTGGGCAGGTCCCAGGTGAAGCGGTAATTCACGCTGCCGGTGTCCTCGGTGTAGCGCGAGCCGAGGATCTTGGCATCCAGGTGCGTGGCTTGCAGCCCCGCCCACGCCTCGTTCAGCGCTGCGTGGGCCGCGGTCGGCAGATCGCTGAGCTGGGCCGCCGCCCCGGTGTCACCGTGGCCGAGGTCCGCGAAGAACTGCTCGGCCGTCGGCGTCGGGCCGTCCGGGCGCGGGGTGCACGCCGACAGCGTCCCGGCCGCGAGCAGCGCCAGCACCGAGGACAAGCCTGTGACTCGTGTGATTATTGGGGTGCGAGTTGCCATTGAGGCAGATGTTATGAGGCCGTGACCCGGATCTGAGGGAGGCGCACCGCCCGATCAGTGCCGAGTCAGTCGAGCAGAACGGTCGCGAAGGTGCCGATCTCGCGGAAGCCAACCCTGGCGTAGGCGGCACGGGCGACGGTGTTGTAGCCGTTGACATACAGGCTGGCGATGCGACCGGTTTGGACCACCGCCGCCGAAACCGCGGCGGTTCCGGCGGTGCCGAGTCCGTGGCCACGCCATTCCGGGTGTACCCAGACACCCTGGATCTGGCCGACTGACGGGGACTGCGAACCGATTTCAGCCTTGAACACCACCCGGCCGTGCTCGAATCGCGCGAAGGCCCGTCCGGAGGCGAGCAGACTGGCCACCCGTCGGCGGTAACCCCGGCCACCGTCACCGACCCGAGGGTCGACTCCAACTTCGCCGATGAACATGTCCACGGCGGCCACCAGGTAGGCATCCAACTCGTCGACCCGCACCCGTCGCACACCCGGATCCACCGCGCAGTGCGGTCGCGAGGCCAGGGCCAGAAGAGGCTGACGATCCCGCACATCGCGCGCCGGGCCCCAGCCATGCTGGAGCCGATCCCACATCGGCAACACCAGATCGGCCCGGCCGACCAACGATGAACATCGTCGCGTCGTGCTCAACGCCCGATCGGCGAACGCCCACAAATCCGGCAGCCCACCGCGAAGGGGCGTCAGGTTGGGTCCGGCGTAACACAGCGAGTCCTCCGCGTGCCGCCGCGTCCACAGCTCCCCGCCGATGCCACCGGGGTCAACCCCGTGATCGGCCACCCGGGCCGCCACCATGCACGAGGCCACCGGATCGGCAGCCAACACCCGGCTGACCGCTGCCGCGTCGCGCACCACCGACACCCGGCGTCTGTCCACCGAGCGGAGTAACGGCGGAGCCGACATGGCAGTTCTTTCTGCGGGTTTCACCCGCGGTGAGGTTTGCCTCTTAGCCTACGGTGACCACCGGCGAACCACCGGCAGATGTATCAGTGCCACGCAACTCGTCGGCGATCCGCATCGCCTCTTCGATGAGCGTCTCGACGATCATGGCCTCGGGCACAGTCTTGATCACTTCACCCCTGACGAAGATCTGGCCCTTGCCGTTGCCGGAGGCGACCCCGAGATCGGCCTCACGGGCCTCACCCGGGCCGTTGACGACACAGCCCATGACAGCAACCCGGAGCGGTACGTCGAGACCCTCGAGCCCGGCGCTGACTGCATTAGCCAGCGTGTAGACGTCAACCTGGGCGCGTCCGCACGATGGGCACGACACGATTTCCAGGCCGCGGGGCCGCAGGTTCAATGACTCCAGAATCTGGTTACCGACCTTGACCTCTTCGATCGGCGGGGCCGACAGCGACACCCGGATGGTGTCACCAATACCCTGTGACAGCAGCGCGCCGAAGGCGACCGCCGATTTGATAGTGCCCTGGAAGGCCGGGCCGGCCTCGGTGACGCCGAGATGCAATGGATAGTCACTCTTTTCGGCCAGCAACTCATACGCCGCCACCATCACGACGGGGTCGTTGTGCTTGACGCTGATTTTGATATTGCCGAAGCCGTGTTCCTCGAAAAGCGAGGCCTCCCACAGGGCTGACTCGACGAGCGCTTCCGGGGTGGCCCTGCCGTACTTCTCCAGGAACCGCTTATCCAGCGAGCCCGCGTTAACGCCGATGCGGATCGGAATGCCAGCCGCCCCAGCGGCTTTGGCCACCTCGGCGACACGACCGTCGAACTCCTTAATATTGCCCGGGTTCACCCTTACCGCCGCACAGCCCGCGTCAATAGCGGCGAAGATGTACTTCGGCTGAAAGTGGATATCGGCGATCACCGGGATCTGGCTCTTGCGGGCGATCTCGGCGAGCGCGTCGGCATCCTCCTGCCGGGGGCAGGCCACCCGAACGATGTTGCAACCGGTGGCGGTCAGTTCGGCGATCTGCTGCAGCGTGGCGTTGACATCGTGGGTCTTGGTGGTGCACATCGACTGCACCGAGATCGGATAGTCGCTGCCCACACCGACATCGCGAACCATCAGCTGACGGGTCTTGCGCCGCGGCGCCAGGGTTGGAGCGGGTGGTGCCGGTATGCCGAGGCCGATCGAGCCGGTGCTCATCGCAATCTCCTACTGGAACAATCTGATCGGGTTGACCAGGTCAGCGGTCACGGTCAGGGCCATATAGCCGACCACCACAGCGAGGATCACATAGGTGGCAGGCATCAACTTGGTGTAATCCACTGGGGCGGCGGGTAATGCGCCGCGCACCGAGCGGAGGACGTTACGGATCTTCTCGTAGAAAGCGACGGCGATATGGCCGCCGTCGAACGGAAGCAAAGGGACGAGATTAACGGCACCCAGCACGAAGTTGAGCTGAGCCAGAAAGAACCAAAACGCCACCCACAGCCCGTGGTCGACGGTGTCGCCGCCGATGATGCTGGCGCCGACGATGCTGATCGGCGTCTCTGGGTCGCGATCACCGCCACCGATTGCATGCACCAATGCACCGACCTTGCTCGGGATGGTCGCCATCGACTTGCCCAACTCCACGGCAAGATCGCCCGTGAAGGCGAAGGTGCCCGGCACGGCTGAGAGTGCGTTGTAGTGCGTAGGTCCGAACTGCGCCGCGCCGATACCGATCGAGCCCACATCAGAAGAACCGGTGGCCTCACCGCCACCGGCTGGGGCGACCCAGCGCTTGGTGGTGGCCACGTCAACCGTGATGTCGATGTTCGTCGTCGTGCGGTCTGTGGTGCGCTCCACGACAAACGGGGTGGGGCCGGAGGACTTGCGCACCTCGGTCACCATCTCCTCGAAAGTCTTGACCTCGGTTCCGCCGACCTTAAGCACCACATCGCCGGCCCTGATACCGGCCAGCGCGGCTGGCCCGGTGCCTGTGCAGGTGCCGAGTTCACCCCTGGTGAGTTCCGGCTTGACGCAACTGATTTCGCCGACGAGCGCGTTGGTCGGCGGATGCAGATTCGGCAGACCCCACACGATGGCGATTCCGTAGACCAACACCAGACCGATGATGAAGTTCATGGCCGGACCCGCGAACAACACCGCGACCCGCTTCCAGGTCTTCTGCTTATACATCGCGTATGGCTCGTCCTCGGGCCGCAGCTGGTCCACCGACGTCATGCCGGCGATGTCACAGAAGCCGCCGAGCGGGACGGCTTTGACACCGTATTCGGTCGAGCCGAGTTTGTTGGGCCGCATCGTCGACCACAGAGTGGGGCCGAAGCCCACGAAGTAGCGGCGCACCTTCATCCCGGTGGCCCGCGCGACCCACATGTGGCCGCATTCGTGCAGCGCCACTGAGACGAGGATGGCCAGCGCGAAGAGCACGATTCCGATTACGAACATCATCGCAGTGGTGCGACCTCCTGTGCGGCGACGGCAATGACGTCGCGGGCGCGTTGCCGGGCCCAGCGTTGGGCCTCGAGTACCTCGTCCACGGTAGCCGGTTCCGCGGACCACTGACCGCCAGCGCCGCAGACGTCAGCGATTGTTCGCACAATCGCCGCGAAGCTGATACGTCCGGCCAGGAAGGCCCCGGCGGCCTCTTCGTTGGCGGCGTTGTAGACCGCGGTCATACACCCGCCGGTCTCCCCGGCCCGGCGGGCCAGGTCCACGGCCGGGAAAACGGCACCATCAAGTGGCTCAAACTCCCAGGTGGAGGCGGTGCTGAAGTCGCACGCGGCCGCCGATCCGGCCACCCGGCCCGGCCAGCCCAGGGCCAGCGAGATCGGCAGTTTCATATCCGGCGGGCTGGCCTGAGCGATGGTCGAGCCATCGGTGAAGGTGACCATCGAGTGCACGATGGATTGGGGGTGCACGACGACGTTGATGCGCTCGTAGGGAACACCGAACAGCAGGTGGGTCTCGATCAGTTCCAGGCCCTTATTGACCAGCGAGGCCGAGTTCAGCGTATTCATCGGGCCCATATTCCAGGTGGGGTGGGCGCCGGCCTGCTCGGGAGTCACCGACTCCAGATCGGCGGCCGACCAGCCGCGAAACGGTCCGCCCGAGGCGGTGAGCACCAGTTTGGCCACCTCGTCGGCGGTGCCGGAGCGCAGGCACTGGGCGAGCGCGGAGTGTTCGGAGTCCACTGGGACGATCTGGCCGGGCCGGGCCGCTCGGACGACCAGCGGCCCACCGGCCACCAGGGACTCCTTATTGGCCAGCGCCAACCGGGCGCCGGTGGCCAGTGCGGCCAGCGTCGGTTCCAACCCGAGAGCCCCGACCAGAGCATTGAGCACCACGTCGGCTTCGGTGTCCTGAATCAGCCGGACCGCCGCGTCGGGGCCGATGTGGGTGATGTCGCCGACCTTCGCCGCCGCAGCCGGGTCGGCCACCGCGATATTGGTCACCCCGGTCTCGGCGCGCTGACGGGCCAGCAGGTCGGGGTTTCCGCCCCCGGCGGCCAAGCCGACGACCTCAAATCGGTCGGGGTTGGCGGCAATGACCTCCAATGCCTGGGTGCCGATCGACCCGGTGCTGCCGAGGACCAGCACGCGCAGTCGGTTGGCGGAGCTCACCGGATCATTGTGCCGCGCCGTTCTACCGGCGTACGCCGCGCGTGCGGTCGCGGGCGCAGGTGTGACCGCCGTCACAGCTGCCAATCGTG